>CABUDJ010000022.1 GCA_902490325.1 uncultured Collinsella sp.
GCCTCTGGCACTTCAACAACATTGTCGCAGCCCCGACCCGCGGTCACGAGCGGGGCTCCTGTCGTTTCCGTGCCCTCGGATTGGGTCATAGTGTCTGTCGTTGCCAAAACATCGGCGTTGTTATGGGTAGTCATTGGGGACGTTCTTAAATGACTAGTCGAAAGGGACGCTCTTGCACCAAATCTGCCTGCCCACATCGGGCTTCTCCTGTACTTTACTGAGATAAAGTGAACGTGTAGATTCGTAACCCACTCGCAACCGTTCTATGGCACGATATTGAACGAATGTATGCTATGCGCCCGAGCCTTTCGGGCAGAGTGGGAGACAGTATGGTTAAGCTGTACGAGGACGGCATCTACCTGCGCGGCGGCAGCGAGGTCGTGCCTGCGGCCGAGGCTGCCGAGCGCGGTATTACGCAGACACCCGAGGATGCCAAGCGCGGCACCATCGCGTATTCGATCCTTCAGGCACACAATACGTCCGGTGACCCGGAGGCGCTCAAGATCCGCTTCGACGCCATGGCGAGCCACGACATCACCTTCGTCGGCATCATCCAGACGGCGCGCGCATCGGGCATGGAGCAGTTCCCGCTGCCCTACGTGCTCACCAACTGTCATAACTCGTTGTGCGCCGTGGGCGGCACCATCAACGAGGATGACCATGTCTTCGGTCTCTCGGCGGCCAAAAAGTACGGCGGCATCTTCGTGCCCCCGCACATCGCGGTCATCCACTCCTTTATGCGCGAAAATTTTGCCGGCTGCGGCAAGATGATCCTGGGTTCCGACTCGCACACCCGCTACGGTGCCCTGGGCACCATGGCCGTGGGTGAGGGCGGCGGCGAGCTGGCCAAGCAGCTGCTGCGCGATACCTACGACGTCGCCTATCCCGGCGTCGTTGCCATCTACCTCACGGGAGCCCCGCGCCCCGGCGTGGGCCCGCACGACGTGGCGCTTGCCATCATCCGCGCCGTCTTTGCCAAGGGCTACGTCAAGAACAAGGTCATGGAGTTCGTGGGCCCCGGCATCGCGAGCATGACGACCGACTACCGTAATGGCGTCGATGTCATGACCACCGAGACCACCTGCCTCTCTTCCATCTGGGCGACTGACGAAGACACACACGCGTTCCTCACCATGCACGGCCGCGGTGACGACTACCGCGAGCTCAAGCCTGCCGATGTCGCCTATTACGACGGTTGCGTCGAGGTCGACCTGTCCAGCATCAAGCCCATGATTGCGCTGCCGTTCCATCCTTCCAACGGCTTCGAGATCGACGAGCTCAACGAGAACCTCGAGGACATCCTGCACGAGGTAGAGCTCGAGGCTGCCAAGATCGGCGAGGGCAAGACGCACTTTAGCCTGCTCGACAAGATCGTCGACGGCAAGTTGCACGTGCAGCAGGGCGTTATCGCCGGCTGCTCGGGCGGCAACTACGACTCCGTGGTTCAGGCTGCCCGCGTGCTCAAGGGCGCCAACACCGGCTGCGGCGAGTTCTCGCTGTCGGTCTATCCCACGAGCCAGCCCGTGGCACTCGAGCTTACACGCCGCGGCTACATCTACGACCTCATGGAGGCCGGTGCGATCGTGCGCACGGCGTTCTGCGGCCCGTGCTTCGGCGCCGGCGACACGCCCGCCAACAACGGCCTTTCCATCCGCCACACCACGCGCAACTTCCCCAACCGCGAGGGTTCCAAGCCGGGTAATGGCCAGCTGAGCGCCGTGGCCCTGATGGACGCCCGCTCCATTGCGGCGACGGCTGCCAACGGCGGCGTCCTGACGTCGGCGACCGACCTGCCCGAGGAGACTTGGGACGAGGCCTGCGAGTACGCCTTTGACGACGCGCCGTACAAAAAGCGTGTGTACTGGGGCTTTGGCAAGGCGGAGCCTGCCGACGAGCTGGTCGAGGGTCCCAACATCAAGCCGTGGCCCGCGATGGAGCCTCTCGGCGACGATGTCCTGCTCAAGGTGTGCTCCAAGATCATGGACCCGGTCACCACGACTGACGAGCTCATTCCTTCGGGCGAAACGAGCTCCTTCCGCTCCAACCCGCTGGGTCTGGCCGAGTTTACGCTCAGCCGTCGCGACCCGGCCTACGTGGGTCGCTCCAAGGAGGTCGATGCCGTGGAGAAGCGTCGCGTGGCCGGCGAGTCCGCAGGCGACCTGGCGGCGCTCGATGCCGAGCTTGCTGGTGTGTTTGAGGCACTGGCCGGCGCGGGTGTCGCGGCCGATGCCAAGGTGACCGAGTACGGCTCTATGCTCTATGCCAAGAAGCCCGGTGACGGTTCTGCCCGCGAGCAGGCTGCGAGCTGCCAGCGCGTAATTGGCGGCCTGGCCAACATCGTCCACGAGTACGCCACCAAGCGTTATCGCTCCAACGTGATGAACTGGGGCATGGTGCCCTTCCAGATGGAGGCGGAGCCCAACTTTGAGGTGGGCGACTACGTCTTTGTGCCGGGTATCCGTGCCGCGCTCGATGGCGACCTGCAGAACATCGCCGCGTACGTAGTGCGCGCCGACGGTGCGGTCGAGCAGATTGAGCTCTATATTGCCGATATGACGGCAGAGGAGCGTGCCATCGTCAAGGCCGGCTGCCTGATCAACTACAACAAGTTCAAGACCGCTGCCGAGTAACGCACTTAATTGTCCGCCCGGGGCTTACCCTTCCCCGCCCGCTCACGCGCTTCGCGAGGGTCGCGTTCGGGAAAGGGTAAGCCCCGGGCTACATTTCTGCGTTCTCGTTGGGTCTTGAGGGACGCTAATAAATAGACTTGCTTGATGCCGCCTCTGTTAATGGGGCGGCTTCTTTTTGTCGAAAACCGCCACAAAGGTGCCTGTCCCCTTTGTGGCGGTCCGCGGTTTGTCTTGTCCTGTAACAGGTAGACCCTTATTTGCCGAGTAGTTGTTACAGATCTAGATAAACGGGCGCCGCTGAGCATTTCATCTCAATCTGTAACATCTGGGGTCAAAAACGGCAGCTAGATGTTACAGATCGAGATTTTGAGCGCTGGAGCCGAAAATCACCACAAAGGGGACAGGCACCTTTGTGGTGGTGGGGGTGGGCTCGATGTTATTGTGATCGCTGGGCGGCATTTTAATGAGCGTCCCTACAGGATTTCATCCGGGCTGGCGGGTTTGGTTGTTTTGGGGATGCCGAGTTTGGATGACGCGAAATCGTCAACATTGTCCTTAATTCCGTCTTTGGTGTAGACAGTGACCGTATAGGTGCTGTGTCCGAATTCGCCCTTGTCGCGTGTTGCCCAGGCATCCCAGTAGGCGGCCCTGTTTCGCCCTTTGATTTTTCCGACACGGCGGAGTTCTGTTCGCTTCAATTTTTGGTTGCTATAGATGGTTCGACCGGCCTCCTCGGTGAGCCCACACTGTCCAAGCATCTTGTCGAGGACTTGGTTCATGTGGCGCTCATCGGTGTTTGGTGCGTAGTCGTAGGCGAGGGTGATGGAGTCGAGTGGCTGGTCGTCGATTAGATAGTTTAGCGCCTGAGGTCCAAGGCAGAAATAGGGGGAGCATCCGTCGATCTGACCGAGCAGTGGCAACTTTGACTGCCAACTTCCGGTGGGAATTGCATCTTCGTAGAACACGCCACGGCAGACAAAGGAGAGCGAGGTGGCACGCGAGCCGGCGTCGATCATCCCGCAGAGATCGAAGGGCGAGGCGATACCAAAAGAAAAGGGCGTGACGACGATAAGGAAGAGCATCACGATGGGTACGGCGAGAATGGCGATGACGTTGCGACCGGTGGAATGAGACGGCTTCATATGATCTCCCCGAGACAAAAAGCTGTTGAGGATAGATAGAAATAGATAAATTCAGATAACAAATTAAGTTTAATCTCATGGCGTGAGATGGTCGACCGTTAGCGTCGAAACCCACCACAAAGGTGTCTGTCTCCTTTGTGGTGGTGGGGAGTGGACGGCTTCTTTTGGTGATAGTGTTAGCTGGCGATATCATTAGTGCAGGTGGCGAAGGTTTGCATTGTGAGGTGTTTTGCCGTGAGCCGTTCTGCCCGTATTGGATTGATTGTCTTGGCGCTTGCAATCGCCGTGGTTGGTGTGGGCGTTGTTAGCATGGCGTTTCTGCCTATTGAGGTGACAGAACCGGTGGTCAAGCCCATGACTCAATCGGTCGAATTCCTGACCGACGACGTCAAACCTGAGACAATCACCGTCGATTTTGATGAGCAGCCCGCTGTGCTGGGCATTAGCAATTATCCGCATATTCAGCTTGGAGCCATGCGCTACACCATGGACGCGAGCCTAATCAGCAAAGCAACCGAGCTGCTCAAAGGCAAAACCTTTAAGCGTTGGTACGGATATGCGTCCTATCAAGCAAAAGCGAATGACATGGTTGGCGGGTGTCACTCATCCATCGAGTTGGACACTGCGAACGGCGCCAAGCTATGTGATGGCTCGTACGATCCGGGTTACGAGGGCAATGAGGGTCCGGGCATCTACATCATGGACGGCGATGCGGCCTATGTCATGGAGGGCGACCAGACCGAGCTCAACGAGTTTATGGGTCAGTGCATTCAGGATGCCTATGAACAGACCTGCCTGCCCGACCCGCAGACTGCACGCGATAGTGGATCTGCTCGTACATGGCTGTTCGAGGATGAGATGCCCTGGACCGCCGAATCGGGAAGCACGGGCTCGGCAAAAGAGTAGAGAACGCGACCACCACAAAGGTGCCCCTTTGTGGTGGTTCTCGGTCTGTCTCGATCTGTAACATCTGGGCCGTTAAAAGTGGGCTTGGTGTTACAGATTTAGATTTTCGATTCGGGTGTCTTCCGTCTGTCTCGATCTGTAACAGGTGGAGCTCTATTTGCCGAGTAGTTGTTACAGATTTAGATAATCGGGAGCTACTGAACATTTCATCTCGATCTGTAACATCTGGACCCAAAAACGGCTGCTAGATGTTACAGATCGAGACGGTAGCGTGCCGGGGCCACAGCGGGTCGACGTCTCAGTACCCTATCCTTCAATCACTCAGAAAATCTTATATATAGAGACTTAGATTTGTGTATAAGATCGCGCAAAGCTGGCAACAATACTTCTCGAACAACGTGAAGCCGCCCCGTAGGGTGGCCGCCCCAAGAGAGGTGATTCCATGAGAATCGATAAGCTAGCAATGACGTCGCGCGAGGCGCTGCAGACCGCCATGAGCACGGCTGCCGACGCGCAGGCCGGCGCGGTGGAGCCGATTCACCTGCTGTCTGCCCTGCTCGGTGCCGGCGAGCGCAATATCTCCGTGATCATCGAGCGCATCGGTGCCGACCCGGCTCAGCTCGCACGCTCCACGCAGGATGTCATCGACCACGCGCCCAAGGTTTCGGGCGAGGGCCAGCAGATGGGCCTGTCCAACGAGCTTGTCCGCGTCATCGAGAAGGCCGAGAAAAAGGCCACCAAGATGGGAGACAGCTTTGTGGTGACCGAGCATCTGCTGATGGCGCTTGCCGAGGACAAGGGCGAGGCCGGTCGTGTGCTGCGCGACGTCGGCGTCACCAAGGAGCGCATCGAGCAGGTCTACGAGGAACTGCGCGGCGATGACCGCGTGACGTCTGCCGAGGACAAGACCCAGTTTGAGGCGCTGGAACAGTACGGCCGCAACATCTGCGACCTTGCCCGCGCCGGCAAGCTCGACCCTGTCATCGGCCGTACGGACGAGATCCGTCGTACCATCCAGGTCCTGTCCCGTCGCACCAAGAACAACCCCGTGCTCATCGGTGAGCCGGGCGTCGGTAAAACGGCTATCGTCGAGGGCATCGCCCAGCGTATCGTGGCCGGCGACGTGCCGAGCACCCTGCGCGACCGCGACCTCATCGAGCTCGACATGAGCGCGCTGGTCGCCGGCGCCAAGTATCGCGGCGAGTTCGAGGACCGCTTGAAGGCCGTGCTCAAAGAAGTGCAAAAGTCCGAGGGCAAGGTCATCCTGTTCATCGATGAGCTCCACACCATCGTGGGCGCGGGTGCCACCGAGGGTTCTATGGACGCCGGCAATATCCTCAAGCCGGCGCTCGCCCGTGGCGACCTGCATGCGATTGGCGCGACCACGCTCGACGAGTACCGCAAGTACATCGAGAAGGACGCGGCGCTCGCGCGTCGTTTCCAGACCGTGATGGTCTCCGAGCCCACCGTCGAGGACACTATCTCGATCCTGCGTGGCCTCAAGGAGAAGTACGAGATCTTCCACGGCGTACACATCACCGATAGCGCGCTCGTGGCAGCTGCCGACCTCTCCGATCGCTACATCGCCGACCGCTTCCTGCCCGACAAGGCCATCGACTTGGTCGATGAGGCCGCAAGCCGCCTGCGCATGGAGCTCGACAGCATGCCGGTCGAGATCGACGCCACCACGCGTCAGCTCACCCAGCTGCAGATCGAGGAACAGGCGCTCATGAAGGAGACCGATGACGCCTCCAAGGAGCGTTTGGAGGCTCTGCGCCAAGAGATTGCCGAGGTCCAAGAAAAGCTCAACGTGCAAAAGGCCGGCTGGCTCAACCAGAAGAACGCCATCGACCACGTGCAGGAGCTCAAGGGGCAGCTTGACGAGGCCAAGAGCGAAGAGGAGCGCGCGACGCGCAACGGCGATCTGGGCCGTGCGTCCGAGCTGCGCTACTCCGTGATTCCGGGTCTGCAGCAGCAGATTCAGGATTCCGAGGCTGCGCTCGAGGCGCAAAAGCAGCAGGACGGCGAGGGCCTCAACGAGCAGGTGACCTCCGATGAAATCGCCGAGGTCGTGAGCGCCTGGACCGGCGTGCCCGTGTCCAAGATGATGCAGGGCGAGCTCGACAAGCTGAAGGGCTTGGAGGGCGAGCTGCATAAGCGTGTCATCGGCCAGGACGAGGCCGTCTCCGCTGTCGCCGCAGCCGTGCGCCGCAGCCGTGCGGGCCTCTCCGATCCGGACAAGCCCATCGGCAGCTTCTTCTTCCTGGGCCCCACCGGCGTGGGCAAGACCGAGCTCGCCAAGGCGCTGGCCGAGTGCCTGTTCGACGACGAGCGCGCACTCGTGCGTATCGACATGTCCGAGTACATGGAGAAGTTCAGCGTCCAGCGTCTGATCGGTGCGCCCCCGGGATACGTGGGCTATGATGAGGGCGGCCAGCTCACTGAGGCCGTTCGCCGTCGTCCGTACTCCGTGATCTTGCTCGACGAGATGGAGAAGGCTCACCCGGATGTATTCAACGTGCTGTTGCAGGTGCTCGATGACGGCCGTCTGACCGATGGTCAGGGTCGCCAGGTGTCCTTCAAGAACACGATCATCATCATGACGTCTAATGTGGGCTCCAAGGCTATCGCCGAGCTTTCGGGCAAGGACGAGGAGGAGATGCGCCATCAGGTCGACGCGGCCATGGCTCAGACCTTCCGCCCCGAGTTCCTCAACCGTATCGACGATATCGTGGTGTTCCATCCGCTCGGCATGGCGCAGATCGAGAAGATCGTCGACATCCAGCTCGCCGACGTCCGTGCGCGTCTGGCCAAGGAGCGCATGACGCTTGCCATCACCCCGGCGGCCAAGCAGTTGCTCGCCGTGGGCGGCCTGGATCCGGTCTTTGGTGCCCGCCCGCTCAAGCGTCTGGTGCAGCGCGAGGTCGTGGATGCCATCGCGGCCGCTATCATCGACGGCACGGTGCGCGAGGGCGATCAGGTGACTGTCGATGTCGATAAGGACGGTGGCTTTACCGTCGTGTGCGACAACACGCCGGCAGCCACCTACGAGGTCCCCGACGCCGAGTAAATTTTGGGGCCGGCTTTAAACCGCCCCTCATCGCAAAACGTCAAGGACGGCGGATCCAATTGGGTCCGCCGCCCTTTTTCGTGCGACAATCGATGATGTTGAACGGATGCGATGCAAGGAGCTATGCAGATGAAAGACGAGATCAAGACGCATGCACCGGCGGCTGAGGCAGCGCCCGCCGCGCCGGTCGCACCGAAGGCTTCTCCCAAACCGGCGCCCAAGCCGCGCGACCCCTACATCCGTGCCGAGAACGAGGACGACGACGGCTACGATCCCTACAGCGACCGACGCCCCGAGCGTGAGCCGATGTTCGAAGCCGACCCGTGGCGCTGAGTGCCACCCAAAAGGCCACCAATAAGTTGCGGTGAAATAGGGATTGTTTTGCGGTTTGACCAGCAAAAACAGTCCCTATTTCACCGCAACTGCGTTAGGGATTTTTCTACAGGGGGAGGGTAGTCAAAAAAGCCCCGTCCCAGATCGACTGTCCAGGGAGTCGCATTCGAGCTTGGTTGTCCTCTCAGCCACTCGGCATCCTTCGAGCAGTAATAGTGAAAAAACTTGCTTAAGTGTTAATCAAGCTACACACAATCTTGCTCTCTAATTAATCAAGAATCAGTATAATTTTGATTAGCTAGAGAGCAAGATTGGAGAATCATGGCATTCAACGACTTGATCGCCCAGAAAATAAAGGACTTTGAACAGCAGGGGGTTCCGCAGGTCTTTGAGCGAGACCTTGATCTAGGAAACCCACAGGAGCCAAAGCGCGACAACATCGTAAATGTGATTGTGGGGGCCCGCCGTTGTGGAAAGACGTATCGCCTGTATCAGGAGATGCGGCGGCTTCAGAGCCGGGGCGTCGAGCTTGACCGGATGCTTTACTTCAATTTTGAGGATGAGCGCTTGCGCCCGTATGAGCCATCGCTGCTGGCGGACGTGATCGACACGTTCTATGCGCTGTATCCTGCTGCTCGAACCGAGGGCGCTTACATTTTCTTTGACGAGATCCAGGAAATTCCCGAATGGGGTGCGTTTCTGCGGCGTGTAGTCGATACGGAGAAAGCGACCGTCTATGTGACGGGATCTTCTTCTAAGATGCTGTCCTCAGAACTTAAGAGCGAGTTCAGGGGTCGTTCTCTTGTGCGAGAGCTTTTTCCGTTGAGTTTTTCGGAATACGTCCGATATAAGACGGGAAACGTTCTTGAGTCGGATGGACCCTTTTCACCGAGCGATGCAGCATTGCTTCGACATCATCTGAACGGATATCTTGAACGGGGCGGATTCATCGCGACGCTTGAGCAGACGCCTGCGGACGCGATTCAGCTGCTGCAGGAATATGCGTCGCGGACGGTCGCTATGGACATCGTTGAGCGCTATGACGTCAAGAATCCTCGTTTGGCCTCGCTGTTCCTGACGCGGTGCATGGCGTCTTCGGGACGAGAGCTGTCAGTGAATAAAGTGTACAACGAGTTCAAGAGCAGGCAGATACCCGTCAGTCGTAATTCACTCAGCGATTTACTTGAGTATTATGAGGACGCCTACCTGTTATTTTCTGTGCCGGAGTTCACGCGTTCACTGGCAAATAACATGCGGTCTGCGTCTAAGGTCTACGCTGTCGACCCTGCGATGTTTGGAGCATTCTCTCCCGCATCGGCATTGGACCAGGGCCAGAGGCTCGAGACCGCAGTGTTCAATGCGCTAAGAAGAAGGACTCCCGCGGTGAGGACCGGCTCGGTCTGCCGCCTGCTAATCAAAGAGAAGAGCAAAAGCCATGAGGTGGACTTTGTGGCTGGGGACGCGCTTCTCATGCGGGCTTATAGCCTGATTCAGGTGAGTGCGGATATGGCAAGTGAGAAAACGCGCGAGCGCGAAATTGCCGCGCTTGATGCCTCGATGGCCCAGTTCGATCTTGGCGAGTCGGCAATCGTTACCATGGATGAACAGACCGATATTCCATGCGAGCACGGTGTGGTACACGTTATGCCCGCATGGAAGTGGCTCCTTGCCTAATCATCTATGGACCTGTGGGGTCAGGACCTCCTGGCTCCTTCATCACAGTTGGGGAGCACCTTGCTGCGCCAGGCTAGTCCTGGGCTTTGATGCTCGGCAGCAGGATCTGCGCGAGGTAGTCGGTCTCGAGTTTGGTCGCGGCGTCTGCGTTGCCGTGTTTGCCAACCAGGTCGTTCTTGATCTGACTATAGGTGTAGCGGTTGCCGGTCGTCAGCTCGACAAGCTCAATGGCCGTGTCCATGGGGTAGGTCGACACTGGATCCTGGGTGCGCCCGTTGATAGTCTGGGGCACCACGTACGGATAGACGGGGCCGCTGGCATAGACGGTATAACCGTTGCCCAGGCTGACCGTGCCCAAAACCGTATCGCCGTCATCGGGCGTAAAGGTCTCGCCATCGCGCGCGGCGACGAGCGTCACGAGCGACGTATTGGCGTCGTCGCCCAGATAGATGCATAGCGTGCTGCCGTTTTGCCAAGTTGCGACCTTGCCGTACCACTCGACGGGAATATCGAGCTGGTAGAGGTCGGTTGCCTTGTGGCGAGCGTCAGCATCACGGGATGCCTGTGCCTTTTGCGCGCTCACGGCATTGACGGCGACGTCGCGCCGCGCGGTTGCTGCCTGCTGGAGTACTTTGGCAGCCGCGGCGGAGCTCGCACCGCCCTCCTCGGCATACTTGGCGGCGGCATCGATTTGATCGTCAGTCACCGTGTCGGCCGAAGGCACCTTGAGCTTAAAGGTGGCCTGGGCACTTAAATCCTGTCCATCGCTCTTAACGGTGACCTGCGTCTTGGTGGTCGGGACGGTATAGACGGTGCCGTCGGCCGCGATGGGGGAGGCGGCGATGGAGAGCGTGTAATCGCCGGGCAGCAGTTTGATGCCGCGGCCGCGCTCGTCAACATAGAGTGTTTCGCTCACGGAGGAGCCATCAGCGTCCTGACCGCTCACCTGTACGGGAATCTTGGAGCCGGTGGAACAGTCGAGGCCCGCGGCATGCACACCAATCTGCACTGACATCATCGTGTGGGCATTGGCGGCGACAGCGGCAGCCTGCTCTTGCTGATATCCGTTCCAGGCAGCATAGCCTGCACCGCCGGCGACGAGCGCGACGGCCACGACACCGGCGACCATCAGATTGCGACGCTTGGGCGACATCTTGCGATGGCGAACCTCGGCCTCGCGTGCCGAGGGGACGGACGGAAGGGGAATATCGCCCATGGCGATGGTCTCGTCCACGGCTGGTGCGGAACCCAAGCCAGGAAGCTCGCGGGTCAGCGAATCCTCGGCCGGCAAGCTGTCGAGCAAGACGGTTTCCTCGTCCGTGTCGGATCCGGGCTGGTCGTCGGCCTCGCTATCGTCCTCTTCGGCTTCGTCAGGAGCGTCTTTGGCGTCGCTGCCTTCGTCCTCAGTGTCTTCGTGCACCTCGTCCTGCGCGTCGACGACCGAATCGCTAAACGAGAGCTCGTCTAGCGCGATCCGGTCAAGGCTCTCCAGGGCTTCGGCACATGCTTCCGCATCCTGGGCCGCATCCTCGCGGCCATACGTCTCATCGCTCATATATCCCCCAATGCAATATCGGCTCAACACTGTACCCAAAAATGGAGTCATATAAAGCGCATACGAAATATAAGATCCGATTTAACCTGAGCGCATCGTTCGGCCGCATCCTCGCGGCAGCAAAAAGCCCCCGGAAAGCGGACAAATCGCTTTCCGGGGGCATGCAATACGTTGCATTGCGCGGAGTCGGCCAGGCGGCTTCACATTCAAGCGGCGTTCGCGCTGGGCATGTTACTCGGCGTGAGCGTAATCCACCTTGGCGCGGCGGGCGGTAGCCTTCTCCCAGTCGCTGGTGCCCTCAAAGACATCCTGCTTGTAGGGGTTGCGGCCGAGCTTCTTGGCGCGGTAGGCGACGTAGATGATCGCGGCGATGTTGGCGACCAGCGCGGCGATGGAGACCGCGGTGGCGGCGGCGGGGTCGAGCGTGGAGTGGGTCACAAAGATGGACTCCTCCTGGAAGTACGGGAACACCTGGGCAAACATGCACTAAATGGCCAGCGTAAAGGCGCGGTTCTGGATCCAGCCGCCCTTGTTCCAGATAAAGGCGGCGACGGTGGGCGCCAGCAGCAGCGCAAAGCCGCAGAACCAGGAGTGGGTGGGCAGGCAGTTGTAGGTGTAGCAGAAGTTCCAGATATCGTAGGCGATGATGTAGACCCAGGTCATATCGGGCCACAGCATGTCGGTCTGATCCTCGGAGGCGTAGACGCTCCACCAACCGGTCATGCAGAAGATGTTGATGATACCGGCGATGCCGTTGAACACGTTGTTCCAGCCGGCCAGCTGCGTAGCACCTTCGGAGGTGACCCAGGTGGACTCGCCCAGGACAAAGAAGTGATAGGCGCTCTCGAAGTCGGACACGACGGCGATCATGATGTTGATGGCGACGATCACAAACGGCCACGCGCGGAACCAATGCGCCTTGCCGATCTTTCCCCACTGGTACTTAATGGCAATGAAGCCCCAGCAACCGGCCAGCGCCGCGTATACCTTGGCGTAGTGGAACCAGCTGTTCTGGTACACATGGGTAGGGTTGGTGAGCGCCCACTCGGCACCCTGCGAGACGCCGATGGCGATGGCGACGCAGTAGATGGTCATGGCCAGCGGAGCCACGCCAAAGATGATTGCCGCGCCGAGCTTGGTGCGGCGGCCGACCTCGTTGAGCACGATCAGGCCGATAAAGACCATGGCCCAGCCGGCCCAGTGGATAAGGGTATCGCTACCCCAAACATCGAACAGCACGCTGCTCTCCTTTCACACGCCCGCGGCCCCTCTTCTGATCGCGGGCAGTTTGGCCAAATGTCGTCAGTTCTGGGGCTTGCGCTCCGGATACTTAGCGGTATGGCCCTCGATGTGGAGTGTCGAGGCGATGATTTCCTTGACCGTCTCGTCGGGCACATCGGGGTGCGTGCGGATATACATCAACAACCCCATGATGAGGGTGTAGAACGTCTCGTAGACATGGTCGATGCGTAGCTCATGATGGGCGACAAAGTCCACTACGGTGGTGTCGCAGATATACTGCGCCACACGCTGGACCACGTTGTGCAAAAAGCCGCCGTAGAGCGCGCCGCTGCTCGAGGTGAGCGTGCTCGGCAGCTCGTGGCCGCTGGCGACCAGGCGCTTAAAGAGCGGGGCGACGGTGTCGAGCGCGCCCTCGATATCACCGACGGTGCGGTCGGCGTTCCACTGCTCGAGCTCGGAGATAAAGCCGTCGATCGCCTCGTCCATAACGGCGGTGACGGCGGCGTCCATATCGGCGAAGTAGTGGTAGAACAATGAACGCGTGCAGCCGGCTCGCTTGGTTACGGCCGATACCGATAGGTGGGACACGCCCAGCTCGGAGCTTACGGTGCGCACGGCGGCGAGAATCTCGCGACGGCGTTCGTCGCCCGTCTGGCGCTTTGCCGCGCTATCGGATGCGGGGACGGCATCGACCACAGAGGTATCTGCTGTGTTGTTGCCCATGTTTTTGGCCGCCTTTCATCCTCTTTTGCCTGACCGTTCGCCTAACAGTCTTGAATATTGTTGACGGTTCGTCAATACTATTTTTGACACAATGTCAACAATGGCGGGTGAACGGCATGGGGCATGCCCGGCCTGCAAAAAAGAGGGGCGCCGCGGTCCCGCCGGGCTGTGGCAAGAGAAGGGACAACCATGATTCTCAACGGACCGGGAATTAGCTACACCGAGCCCGATATCGGCGCGGAGTTTGTGCCGCCGCTGCCGGAGCATCCGCGTGAGGCCATCGTCAAGCTGTGCGAGCACTGCACCAACCGTCTGCTGCATCGCGATGAGCTGCTGGGCTACGAGTACTGGTCGTTTGCCGAGGCCGCAACCGACGAGCAGGCCGAAGTGCTCTGCAAGATGAAGATGCGCCGTCCCTATACGCTGCTCGAGATGGTCAAGCTCACCAGCATGCCCGAAGCCGATATCGAGAAGATGCTCGACGACATGAGCTACACGGGTCTGCTCGAGTACAACTGGGAAAACCCCGAGCGCGCCAAGCAGTGGGTGCTGCCCATGCTGGTGCCGGGTTCCGCCGAGTTCCTCAACATGCGCGTGAGCCAGCTCGAGGAGCACCCGGTCTATGCCAAGTTCTTTGAGCAGGCGTCCAAGGGACCGCTGTCGAAGGCCACGCCGATGGTGCCGCCCGGAGGCGCCGGTATCGGCATGCATGTCATTCCGGTCGAGAAGGCTATCGACGCCGCGAGCACCTCGGTACCGATTGAGCATATCGAGCATTGGCTCGACAAATACGATGGCAAATATGCCGCTAGCACCTGCAGCTGCCGCGCGAGCCGTCGCGTGATGGGTGAGGGCTGCGCCGACGACCCGGCCGATTGGTGCATCGCCGTGGGCGATATGGCCGACTACGTGGTTGAGACCGATCGTGGCCATTACGTGACCCGCGACGAGGTTTACGACATCCTGCGCCAGGCCGAGGACAACGGCTTTGTGCACCAGATCACCAATATCGACGGCGAGAACAAGATCTTCGCCATCTGCAACTGCAACGTCAACGTGTGCTACGCCCTGCGCACCTCGCAGCTGTTCAACACGCCCAACCTGTCGCGCTCGGCCTATGTCGCCAAGGTCGAGAAGGACAAGTGCGTGGCCTGCGGTCGCTGCGTTGAGGTGTGTCCGGCCGGCGCCGCCAAACTGGGCCAGAAGCTCTGCAGCAAAAAGGCCGGCGGCCGCGTGCCCGAGTATCCGTGCCAGGAGCTGCCCGATGCCACCAAGTGGGACCACACCAAGTGGTCGCCCAGCTACCGCAACGACAACCGCATCGAGACGCATGAGTCCGGCACCGCTCCCTGCAAGACGGCCTGTCCCGCGCACGTTGCCGTTCAGGGCTATTTGAAGCTCGCGGCTCAGGGTCGCTATGACGAGGCGCTGGCGCTCATCAAGCGTGAGAACCCGCTGCCCGCCATCTGCGGCCGCGTGTGCAACCGCCGCTGCGAGGATGCCTGCACCCGCGGTCGCGTGGACGAGGCCGTGGCCATCGACGAGGTCAAGAAGTTTATCGCCCAGCGCGATCTGGACGCCGCGACCCGTTATGTCCCGCCTGTGGTGACGCCGACGCGCGCTGGCGGCTTCGACCAGAAGATTGCCATCATCGGCGCCGGTCCGGCCGGTCTGTCCTGCGCCTTCTATCTGGCCGAGAAGGGCTACAAGCCCATCGTATTCGAGAAAAACGAGCGCCCGGGCGGCATGCTCACCTATGGCATTCCCAGCTTTAAGCTGCAGAAGGATGTTATCGAGGCCGAGGTCGAGGTCATTCGCCTGATGGGTGCCGAGTTCCGCTATGGCGTGGAAGTCGGTCGCGATGTGACGCTCGACGAGCTGCGCGCGCAGGGCTTTAAGGCCTTCTACGTGGCCATTGGCTGCCAGGGCGGCCGCCTTGCCGGTATTCCGGGCGAGGATGCCGAGGACGTGACCGTGGCCGTCGACTTCCTTCGCGAGGTCAACAGCGGCAAGATCGACGCGCTGCCTGGCCGCACCATCGTGGTGGGCGGCGGCAACGTGGCCATCGACGTTGCCCGCAACGCTTGCCGTCTGGGTTCCGAGCACGTTGAGATGTTCTGCCTGGAGAGCGAGGCCCAGATGCCCGCCAGCGAGGAGGAGCGTCGCGAGGCCGTTGAGGACGGCGCTCACATCAGCTGCGGCTGGGGCCCCAAGGAGGTTCACCTGGACGAGGCCGGTCGCGTATGTGGCATCACCTTTAAGCGCTGCACGCGCGTCTTTGACGACGAGGGCCGTTTTGCGCCCGAGTACGATGAGAACGATCTGCGTCGTGTCGATGCCGACCGCGTGGTCATGTCGATTGGCCAGTCCATTGTGTGGGGCGACCTGCTGGCTGGCTCCAAAGTGGAGCTTGGTCGTGGCCAGGGTGCCCTTGCCGATCCCCAGACCTACCAGACCGCCGAGCCCGATATCTTTGTGGGCGGCGACGTCTATACCGGTCCGAGCTTTGCCATCGATGCCATCGCCGCCGGTCACGAGGCCGCCGTGTCCATCCATCGCTTTGTGCAGCCGGGATCCACGCTCACCATCGGCCGCAACCAGCGCCGCTACACCGCGCTCGACCGCGACGATGTCGTGATTGAGAGCTACGACAACGCGAGCCGCGAGGTTGCCCACGTGGACCGCGAGCGCGAGAAGGCTGCGCCGTTTAGCGAGTATGTCGAGACCTTTACCGAAGAGCAGGTGCGCGCCGAGACCGCCCGCTGCCTGGGCTGCGGCGCATCGATCGTCGACCCCAACAAGTGTATCGGCTGCGGCCTGTGCACCACCAAGTGCGCGTTTGACGCCATCCATCTGGATCGCGACCGCCCCGAGTGCTCCACGATGGTCAAATACGAGCAAAAGCTCCCAAGCCTGGGCAAGTATGCACTCAAGCGTGCCATCAAGATCAAATTCGGTCGCAAGTAATGAGGTTCCGCCGTTCTAACGAACGGCGGCACTGCCGACGCTGCGCGGCGCCCAAGCACCCCATCTTGCCCCTCAACTTCGGCGCCGCGGGCAAAAGCCCAGCGGACGCCTTGTTTCGGGGCAACCTGGGGCACCTGGATCGCCGCTCGCTGACGTTTGGCTGACATCGCATCAACCGTTGTTGAAAGGTTTCTACCTTGCATGAATTGGGAATCGTTTACCACATCATTCGCGATGTCGAGAATGTGGCGCGCGCTCATGGCGTGCGTCGCGTTTCGAGCGTGACGTTGCTACTGGGCGAGGTCTCGGGCGTCGTTCCCGACTTGCTGCTCGACGCTTGGCGCTGGGCAGCAGATAAAAAGCCTATCGCGCAGGGCGCGGAGCTTATCGTGGAGCCCGTCGAGGCCGTGACACATTGCGAGGCGTGCGGCTGCGACTACGCGACGGTCGAGCACGGCAAGACCTGTCCCCATTGCGGTAGCGGCGAGACCTATTTGCTGCAGGGCCAAGAGGTAATGATCAAACAGATCGAGACTCCCGACGAGGACCCGGCAGACGCTGCTCCTGACGGCCTCTCCGACGCACCCGATGCCGTCGACGCCGCCAACCCACTCCACATCGCCTAACATCCAATGACTGCATGGGCTAGAGTTCTAAACATATTTGCTTCGGTTAGTCAAGTCATGTCTGTTTAAACAAAATGGCGGCACGCAGGCGCATTGGGATCCACCTAAAAGCGGTTTTAACGAACAGTGCGCCTGTATATGTCTTTGGAAACAATCGGCAAATCACGTTTTATCAGGCAATGAGCTGTAAACCAGCAATGTAATCAATTTGTAACAAACTTAGACGTTTAAACAAATAATCCAACCTTTTGCGAATTTAGCTATAATTCCACAATCCAAACAGGTATACTCCTTTCATGTCGTGTAGGAAATACGTAGACAAAAAGGAGGTTATGTGATGGTAAGTATTGTTCTTGCTAGCCACGGGGACTTGGCAGCTGGAATCAAGCAGACGGGCTCGATGGTCTTTGGCGATCAGCCGTCTGTTGCCGTGGTCTCGCTCGAGCCGAGCATGGGCCCCGACGACTTCCGTGCCAAGGTCGAGGAAGCAGTCGCTTCCTTCGAGGACCAGGAGCAGGTGCTCTTCCTCGTTGATCTGTGGGGCGGCACGCCGTTCAACCAGATCAGCGGGCTCATCGAGGGCCACGATTCCTGGGCTATCGTCACCGGTGTCAACCTGCCTATGCTCATCGAGGCATATTCGCAGCGCTTTGACGCAAAGAACACTGCACATGCGATCGCAAAACATCTCGTGACTGAGGCTAAGGCTGGCGTGCGCGTCAAGCCCGAGTCTCTGGAGCCCGAGGAGAAGAAGCCGGCTGCGGCCGCTGCTGCTCCTGCAGGCGCCATCCCTCCGGGAACGGTCATCGGCGATGGGCACATCAAGATCGCCCACGTCCGTATCGACACCCGTCTGCTTCATGGTCAGGTGGCCACCACGTGGACCAAGCAGATCAACCCCAACCGCATCATCGTGGTTTCCGACGGCGTTGCTCACGACGAGCTCCGCAAGACCATGATCGAGCAGGCTGCCCCTCCGGGAGTCCATGCCAACGTCGTGCCCATCAAGAAGATGGCCGAGGTCGTCAAGGACACGCGCTTTGGTGACACCAAGGCCATGCTGCTCTTTGAGAACCCGCAGGATCTGCTCAAGGCCATCGAGGCCGGCGTCGACATCAAGGAAGTCAACATCGGTTCCATGGCTCACTCCAAGGGCAAGGTCGTCGTCACCAACGCCGTCGCTATGGGCGATGACGACGTCAAGACTCTCGAGGCCCTCAAGGCCAAGGGCGTCAAGTTCGAGGTCCGCAAGGTTCCTTCGGATTCCTCCGAGGATCTCGACGCCATGTTGAAGAAAGCTAAGGCCGAACTGGCCGCTCAAGCATAGTAAAGGAGGGTCCGATACATGTCTGCAATCACTATTCTGCTTGTTGCGATTGTCGCGTTGCTTGCCGGTATGGAAGGCATTCTGGATGAGTTCCAGTTCCATCAGCCGCTCGTGGCATGCACGCTTATCGGTCTCGTAACCGGTCACCTTCAGGAGGGCATCCTCCTGGGCGGTTCGCTCCAGATGATGGCCCTTGGCTGGGCTAACGTCGGCGCCGCTGTCGCGCCTGACGCCGCTCTGGCCTCGGTCGCTTCTTCGATCATCATGGTGCTCGCCCTCAACGGTGGCGCCACCGATTCGGCCAAGGCCGTTACCACCGCTATCGCCGTCGCCGTCCCGCTGTCGGTCGCTGGTCTGTTCCTGACCATGATCTGCCGTACCATTGCTACCGCTATCGCTCACGCCATGGACGGTTGCGCCGAGAAGGGCGACTTCTCCGGCATCGAGCGCTGGCAGTATGCTGCCATCCTCATGCAGGGCCTTCGTATCGCCATCCCGGCAGTGCTTCTGTGCGTCATCCCGGCCGAGGCCGTTACCAACGCGCTTAACGCTATGCCCGACTGGCTGTCCGGCGGCATGGCTGTCGGCGGCGGCATGGTCGCTTCCGTCGGTTACGCCATGGTCATCAACATGATGGCCACCAAGGAGACCTGGCCGTTCTTCGTCCTCGGCTTTGTCCTTGCTGCCATCCCTCAGCTCACGCTGATCGCCCTTGGTCTCATCGGCATCTCCCTTGCCCTCATCTACCTTGGCCTTAAGGATCTGGCCAAGCAGGGTGGCGGCATGGGCGGTGGCTCCGGCGACCCGCTCGGCGACATTCTGAACGATTACGAGTAGGAGGGGAGTGATACATATGGCAGAGAACAAGATTCAGCTCACCAAGGCTGACCGCAAGAAGGTTTGCTTCCGTCATCAGTTCCTTCAGGGCTCGTGGAACTACGAGCGTATGCAGAACGGCGGCTGGTGCTTCGCAATGATCCCTGCGATCAAGAAGCTCTACACCAGCAAGGATGACCAGATTGCCGCTCTTAAGCGCCACCTGGAGTTCTATAACACCCACCCCTATGTTTCCGCCCCCGTCATTGGCGTTACCCTCGCTCTCGAGGAGGAGCGCGCCAACGGTGCCCCGATTGACGACGTCGCCATTCAGGGCGTCAAGGTCGGTATGATGGGCCCGCTCGCCGGCGTCGGCGACCCCGTCTTCTGGTTCACCCTTCGCCCGATTCTGGGCGCTCTGGGCGCTTCCCTGGCCATGTCCGGCAGCATCGTCGGTCCGCTGCTGTTCTTCTTCGCGTGGAACATCATCCGTTACGCTTTCCTGTGGTACACGCAGGAGTTTGGCTACAAGGTCGGCTCCTCCATCGCCAAGGACCTCTCCGGTGGTCTGATGGGCAAGGTCACCGAGGGCGCTTCCATCCTGGGTATGTTCATCATCGGCGCCCTGGTCGAGCGCTGGGTGTCCATTTCCTTCACCCCGATCGTCTCCACGGTCAAGCAGTCTGCTGGCGCCTTTATCGACTGGGCTAGCCTGCCCTCCGGTTCCGAGGGTATCAAGGAAGCGCTGACGATGTACAACTCCGTCGGTGCTACCGCCCTTGATCAGATGAAGGTCACCACGCTTCAGGCCAACCTCGATCAGCTCATCCCCGGCCTTGCCGCCGTGTGCCTGACCCTGCTGGTCTGCAAGCTCCTCAAGAAGAAGGTCAGCCCGATCGTCATCATCCTGGCTCTCTTCGCCGTCGGCATCATCGGTCGCTTCTGCGGCTTCATGTAAGCACGCTTCGGCTTAAGACCGAGAGTAGCTAGACAAGGGCTTTTGAGCCATTGAAACGGACCGCACCCGGTGGGTACACTGGATGCGGTCCGATTGTTTTATTTGGAGGGCGAGGCGCGCATGGCGCAATCTCAGAACAGCACGGTCGATTTGGCAACGCCGGCAACCTGCCTGATGGGGCTTACCAGCCACGGTAACGTGATGGTGGGCAATAAGGCGTTTGAGTACTATAACGAGCGCAATCCCGAGGATTATATTCAAATCCCGTGGGATGAGGTCGACTATATTGCCGCCGAGGTTTTGCGCGGCACCAAGAAGATCACGCGTTTTGCCATCTTCACCAAGGACAACGGTCACTTTACGTTTTCGACGCGCGACGACAAAGAGACGTTGCGCGCGGTCCGCAAGTACGTCGACGAGGATAAGCTTGTGCGTTCGCCCGATTTTATCGATGTGACGGCCAAGGGCGCCAAGAGCATCCCCTCCGTTATCAAAAACCTCTTCCACAAAGGTAACTAGTTGCCTGCGACGTTCTTGAACGACTAGTCATTAAAGAACGTCTGCAATGACTACCCGTGACGATAGTGTAAATCTGCTACACTAGTACAACATGCCTCCGTAGCTCAGGGGATAGAGCACCGCTCTCCTAAAGCGGGTGTCGACGGTTCGAATCCGCCCGGGGGCACCAGAAGATTATGACGGCGTCGCGAGAGCGGCGCCGTTTCTGGTTCAAGACTTTAGTCTGCTGGGCGCGCAGCGGCCAGCTTCAACCCACCCGCTATGCGGGTGGAGACAAACGGCTTTACAAAGCCACCCCTCCGACCGATATTGACGATTGTTCAGGCCGTCAAGAATTCGAGTCGAAGGGGTGGTCGCCATGGCCCAGAAGGCCTACGGCCTTTCCCACACGAAGTGGATGTGCAAGTACCACGTCGTGTTCACGCCGAAGTATAGGCGCAAAGTGATCTACAACCAAATCAGGAGCGACATAGGGGAGATCCTCAGGAAGCTGTGCGAGTACAAGGGGATCGAGATAATCGAGGGGCACCTGATGCCCGACCACGTGCACGTGCTGCTGGCGATCCCGCCGAAGTACAGCGTCGCGAGCGTCATGGGCTACCTGAAGGGGAAGAGCTCGCTGATGATATTCGACAGGCACGCCAACCTCAAGTACAAGTTCGGCAACAGGAAGTTCTGGGCGGAGGGCTACTACGTGTCCACCGTCGGCCTGAACGAGGCGACGATCGCGAAGTACATCCGGGAGCAGGAGAAGGCCGACATCGCGCTGGACAAGCTGGGCGTGAAGGAGTACGAGGACCCCTTCAAGAGGAGGTGACCCCGCCGGTTCGACCGGCGCGCCACGGGTCAAGATGCACTAGGCCTGGACGAAGTCCGGGCCCGCGCCTTTAGACGCGAGCCCGGGGCCCGTGGGTTATACCCTAAGAGCAAACCACCCTTTTTAAGGGTGGTTCTGATTTTGTGGGAGCTGCCGGCGGATTCGAACCGTCGACACCCGCGTCACTCATTTCCCCGCGGGGGAGTTTTCGAATCCGCCCGGGGGCACCAGAGGAATATCGAGCCCGGTACCGTTACGGTGCCGGGCTCTTTTGGTTTAAGGCATGCCGTAGTATTCGCTGCTTCAGATAAAGAAAGCGCCCGCTTGCTGGGGGAGCAAGCGGGCGCCTGTGAGCGAATATGTTTGCGGCGAAAGCCGCGATGAGCGGTGGGGTGGCGACTAGTTGGTCGTACCGGAATCGTCGCCCGTGCCCGAGCCCGAGCCCGAGCCCGAACCAGAAAGTGCGACCGTCAGCGTGATCGTGCTGTCGGTGGACTGCTTGCCGGTGGGGGAGACGCCCGTAACGGTGGCATCCTCGTTACCGCTTACGGGATTGCCGTTCTGGTCACAGAAGCCAATGTTATAGAAACCGGCGTTGTTGAGCGCGGTAACGGCGGCGGAAATGCTCTTGCCGTACAGGTTGCCCGGGACGGTGGCCTTGCCGGACTTCTTGGCGATGACGACGGTAATCGTGGCGCCGGGCTTCTGCTTGCCGCTGGGGTTCCAGCTGATCACGGTGCCCTCGGTAACCGAGTCGTTCTCCTGGTAGCTCACGTCGACGCCAAAGCCTGCCATATCGAGGGCGTTGCGCGCCTGGGCCTCGGTCATGTCGGTCAGGTCGGGGACGGACGTGGTATCCGGGCCGCCCGAGACCTTGTACGAGATGGTCGTGCCTTTCTCGACTTCCTTACCGGCTTCGGTGCCCTGCTCAAAGACCTGGCCCTCATCGGCCTCGTTGGCCTCCTCGGAGGCGTTGCCCTTCAGGCCAACGCTTGCCAGTGCGGCTTCTGCTTGGTCCTTGGTCAGGCCGACAAGTTTGGGAACCTCAACCTTTTCGGAGGGCTTGGGGCCCTTGGAGATTACCAGGTTCACCTTGGTGCCCTTGGTCTTCTTGGTGTTGCCGTTGGGCGTCTGCTCGGCGACCTTGCCCTCGTCGACATCGTCGTTGTAGCTTTGGTCGATGGTGCCGACCTCGAGGCCGGCTTCCTTGATCAGCTCGACGGCAGTCTGCTGGTCCTTGCCCAGCACATCGGGCACGGTGACCTGCTCGCCGCCAAAGAGTCCTGTGGCAAAGGCCACCACGATGCCGATGACGGCAACGGCTGCCACCACGGCGGCGATGATCTTGTTCTTGTTGGATTTGGGCTTTTCGACCTCGTAGGAGCCGGTGGAGCCCGAAACCGAGCTACGGGCGGTATTTTGGCCGCTCACGCCCGAGACGGGACGCACCATGGCGCGCGTCTGATCGGAAAGCTCGCGAGTCTTGGTGGCGCCCAGCTCACCGGGGGCACCGATGATGCGCGTGGGCTCCGAGACGTTGACGGCACGGCCCGACAGGTAGCTGTTGAGCACCTGACGCAGCTCGTCGGCGGTCTGGAAGCGGTTTGCCGGGTCCTTCTCCATGCACTTGAGGATGATGCGCTCCAGGTCGGCGTCGACGCCGGAGTTGATCTGGCTCGGCGGGATAGGCAGCTCGTTGACCTGCTTGAGTGCCACCGAGATGGCGTCGTCGCCGTCGAATGGCACACGGCCGGTAGCGCACTCGTACATGACGACGCCCAGCGAGTAGATATCCGAGGTGGGGCCGAGGTCCTGACCGCGGGTCTGCTCGGGGCTTACGTAGTGGGCGGTGCCCAGCACGTTGTTGTCCTGCGTGAGGTGGCTGTTCTTGGCGCGCGCGATACCAAAGTCCATTACCTTGATGTTGCCGTCGGGCAGCACCATGATATTTTGCGGCTTAATGTCGCGGTGGATGATCTCGTGCTTATGGGCGACCGAAAGCGCGGAGCTGATCTGCGAGCCGATCTGTGCGACCTTTTTGGGATCGAGTGCACCGTGGCTCTTGATGCCGCTTTTAAGGTCGGTACCGCGCAGGTACTCCATGACGATGTAATAGGTGTCGCCGTCCTTGCCCCAATCGTAGACGCCCACGATATAGGGGGAGGACAGGCCTGCTGCTGCCTGGGCCTCCTGCTTAAAGCGGGCGGCGAAGGTGGCGTCGCCAGCATACTGCGGCAGCATGATCTTGACGGCAACTGTGCGGTCGAGGACCTGATCCTGTGCACGGAAGACGGTCGCCATGCCGCCCGTTCCCACCTTATCCTTGAGGAGATATCTTCCCCCGAGGACCCTCTGTTCCATTCCTGCTCCTAACATAACTATTCGCTCAACGTTGTGTGTAGTACCAAATATGTGGCCGCTGGGGCCGTGTGGCGCGTTGCCGCTAACCCTTAGGCCGCGGCGCGCCTCGGGTGTCCGATTCGATCATGGGCATCACGCTCCCTGTGCGGCAAGCGCCGCAGTCAGGACGATACCGGCGATCTTGGCGGCCTTGACGTCATGCTTGTCGTAATCCTCCAAGGCCACCGAGATGGCGACCGTGGGTGAATCGTAAGGCGCAAAGCCAACGAACATCGAGTTGACGTTGGTGCCGCCGGTCTCGGCCGAGCCGGTCTTGCCGGCGACCTTGACGCCGGGGATTTGGGCATCGGTGCCGGTGCCGGACTGGACGACGGCAAGCATGGCCTGCTTGACCTGGTCGGCCGTGGCGGAGCTGACGGCCTGACCAAGCGAGCGGGACTGCGTGGTCTTGACCACGGTTCCGTCCGGGGCGAGTACCTGGGCTACAAAGTACGGGTCCATGACCACGCCGCTGTTAGCGATGGCGGCGGCAATCACGGCGTTTTGCATGACGGTGGTTTGCGGGCCGGGCGTGTGGTCCATGCCGACAGGCTGGCCGGCGCCGGCCCAGGCGGTCTCCCACTCGGTCATGAGCGACGGGTCGGCCATGATGGAGGCCGCGGAGGTCAGGTCCTGGCCGAGCTTTTGGCCGTAGCCAAAGGCGTTGGCAAACTGCACGAGCGTGTTTGCGCCAACTTCGTTTGCCACCTGGCCAAAGACGACGTTGGAGGACACGGCAAAGGCCTGCTGCAGGCTGATGGTGCCGTAGCTCTCGTTGGCATAGTTGGTGACTGGTGCGTTGCCGATGTCCATGGAGCCGGGCGCCTGGTAGGTGCTGGTAAGGCTGGCGGTACCGGTCTCGAGTGCCGCGGAAAGCGTAACGACCTTAAACGTTGAGCCCGGCGTGTACAGCGCGTCCATGGCGCGATTGTACATGGAGCCGTCCTCGCCGCCGCCCGTCTGCAGCAGGGCATCGATGTTGGTGTTGTCGTAGGTGGGCGAGCTGGCACATGCGAGCACCGCGCCGGTACGCGGGTCGATGACCACTACAGCGCCCTTAAAGCCCTTGAGTGCCTGCTCGGCCGCCGTCTGGATGCGCGAGTCGATGGTGAGCTTGGCGGTGTTGCCCGGCTGGGTCTGGCCCGCGAGCGACGCGATGGCGTTGTTCCAGCTGGAGTAGTCCTTAGAACCGGTGAGCGTGTCGTTCATGACGCTCTCGATGGCGGTGGTGCCATACTGCTGGCTCACGTAGCCAACCACGTGCGCTGCCAGGTTACCGTTGGGGTAGGAGCGTACGTAGGTGCCGTCCTCCTGCTGCAGCGACTCGGCCAGCGTCACGCCGTCGGACGTGATGATGGAGCCGCGCTGGATGTACTTGGAGCGGGCGATGGTGTGGTTGTTGGTCGGCATGTCCTGATAGTCCTTGGCCTTAATGACCTGGACATAGGTGAGGTTGCCGATAAGGATGGCGAACAGCGCCGTAAAGGCGAGCACCGCGCGGGTTAGACGGTTGGCGAGCGCAACGCGGCCGAGCACACCGGATTCAGGCGTGTCGAGCAGGCGACGGCGCATGCGCGAGCCGACGGAATGGCTGCCGCTGCCGTAGGAAGACGAGGTGGCAAAGCGCGTGCCCGTCGGGGCGGCGGCAGATGCGACCTGATCATCGGTGATGGCGGCCATGGTGCCGGTGCCGGTAAGCTCGGCCTCGCGTCCGGTCGCCTCGTCACCGGCGCGCAGCAGGAGCGCGACGATGATGAAGCTCGCCAGCAGCGAGGAGCCGCCCTGGCTCATAAAGGGCAGGGTGACGCCGGTCAGCGGAATCAGGCGGGTTACGCCGCCAACGATCAAGAAGGCCTGGAAGCTGATGGCGGCCGTAAGGCCCGTGGCGCTAAAGGCAGCGAGGTCGGATTTAGCGCGGGCAGCCGTGGTGAGGCCACGCACGGCAAAGAGCATAAACAGGATGAGCACGGCGCCGCCGCCCAAAAGGCCCATCTCCTCGCCGATAGCCGAGAAGATAAAGTCGGACTCGACGACAGGGATGTTGTTGGCCATGCCGTTGCCGATGCCAACACCGACCAGACCGCCATCGGCAAGCGAGAAGAGCGACTGGACGATCTGGTAGCCCTGGCCCTGGGCGTCCTTAAACGGATCGACCCAAACCTGGAAACGCACCTGAACGTGCGACAGGAACTTGTAGGCGCCCACGGCTCCAACGGCCAAGAGCGCAAGACCGATAACGACATACGAGAATCGTCCCGTGGCAACGTAGAGCATCAGCAAGAAGATGGTGTAGAACAGCACGGCCGAACCCAGGTCGCGTTCGAAGACGACGACGAGCAGGCACACACCCCACACGGCAAACAGCGGCAGCAGCAGTCGCAGACGAGGGATCTTAAAGCCCAGGATCTTGCGGTTGGAGATGGAGAGCAACTCGCGGTTCTCGGCCAAGTAGCCGGCCAGGAACAGGACGATAAAGACCTTGGCGAACTCGCCGGGCTGGATGGTAAAGCCCGCGATGCGAATCCACAGCTTGGAGCCCGAGATCGTGGTGCCGATAAAGATAGGCAGCATCAGCAGAATGATGCCGATGATGCCAAAGGTGTACTTGTAGCGCATGACCACGTCGAGGTTTTTGACTAGTGCAAGCGTTCCCACCATGAGCGCCACCGAGACAAACAGGATGATGAGCTGTGAGATGGCGAGAGCGGGGGCGAGACGCGTCACGAACGTGATGCCGATGCCCGAAAGTATAAATACGATGGGCAGGATGGCGGGGTCGGCACCGGGCGCCAAGATGCGCACGGCAATGTGGGCCGCGGCAAAGGCGGCAAAGAGGCCGATCGGTACGGCGAGCGTCTCAAAGGAGATGGCAGCGCCCGCGGTGAGGACGTACATCGCATACAGCAGGATGACGGGGAACGCCGAGGCGATGAGCAAGAGCAGCTCGGTGTTGCGGCGACTCATAAGCGGCACTCCCTTTCTAATTCTTATCGGAGGCTTCGGCCTCGGCGGACTGTTCGGCGGTTTTCTCGGAATCTGATTCGGAGGTCGATCCCTGATTGGTGTTGTCGCGAATCGTTTGCGCGTCGATCACCTGGCGGGTCTGCTCCTCGTCGATCTGGTGGCGGTACTTGGATATCGTGTCCTGCGCATCGTCGACACTTGTTTGCGGAATGCCCGCCTTGAGGCGGTTTTGCGTGTCTTCGGGCAGGTCGGACAGCTTGATGCTCGTTTCGCTCTCGAGCCAGTGGAGCTTAAGGCCGAGCCTGGGCATCGTCTTTGTGC
>CABUDJ010000023.1 GCA_902490325.1 uncultured Collinsella sp.
ATGCCAAGCTGAACATCTTGACCGAGGCCACAAGCCATACCCGCAAGAGCTCCTATCGCTCCACCGTGAGAATGCGCTCACCAGCACGCAGCACGCAAACAAGCTACTTCTCTACCAGATTCCCAGTACGTGTTGCATTCCCAAACTCATGCACGCAATGCCAATCCAGCAGCAAAAGCCCAGCGCGATGGGCTTGCCGCCCTTTTTGACCAGCTCGACGATATCGGTATTAAAACCAATAGCCGCCATGGCCATCACGATAAAGAACTTCGACAGCTCCTTGATGGGCGCCGTAAAGGACGCGGGAAGCTGAAGCACCGTGGTGATCACACTCGCCAGCACAAAGAACAGCACAAACATGGGAAACGCGCGTTTAAGGGAGAACGTGCTTTTGGCGTCGCCGCCGGCCTTGCGTGCTAGATGCATCTGCCAGCATGCGAGGACCAACGTGATGGGAATGATAGCCAGCGTCCTGGTGAGCTTGACCACCGTGGCGCTCTCGAGCACATTTGCGCCGGGATGCATGCTGTCCCAGGCGCTCGCCGCAGCCGTTACCGACGAGGTGTCGTTGATGGCGGTACCGGCAAACAGGCCAAAGCCCTCATTGGTCAGCCCGAGCATGCCGCCGAGCGTCGGAAACACGAGCGCCGCGATAACGTTAAACAGGAAGATGACCGAAATAGCCTGGGCAATCTCGCGATCGTCGGCATCGATGACGGGTGCGGTCGCGGCGATGGCAGAACCGCCGCAAATCGACGAACCCACACCCACAAGCGTCGCGATCTTGCCCGGCACGTTCATAACGCGGCAGAGCACAAAGGCGATGACAAGCGAGGTCGAGATTGTTGCCACGATAATCGGTAGCGACTGGGCGCCCTTGGACAGAATCTGGGAGAGGTTCATGCCAAAGCCAAGCAGGATAACCGCGTACTGCAAGACTTTTTTGGACGTATAGGTAACGCCGGCGGTGAGCTGTTCGCGACGATTCTTGGGAAAGACGAGCGCCAGGACCATGCCAAAGAGGATGGCAAATACCGGACCGCCGACCACCTCAATTTGTTTGCCGAGCAACGTCGCGGGGATAGCGATGATCAGGCAGAACAAGACGCCTTTCCAGCGCTCGCGTACGATGTTTGCCAGTTGCATATGGGATTCCTTCTTTCTATTTCACGTTTGCGACGGCTTATGATACGGCAACATTGAGCGCAGCCTTGCGCAAACACAGACTAAGATGCCGCAATAGTTCTCAGGCAACAGCCGAATTACCCACCGCGGAAAGCTGATTCGCGGCATAATTAACAACTGACATATGAGTTTGATAGAACAGTTGCGAGGCGCTATGGAAGAATCGATGCACGTCGGCGAGCAGGAAACGAGCCTACAGGACCAGTCCTACCACACCATTCGACGCAAAATCGTCTACCTGGACTACAAGCCGGGCGAAAAGCTGGGCGTCAAGCAACTTTGCGACGACCTGGATATGGGGCGCACGCCCGTGCGCGAGGCTTTGGTTCGCTTGGCGCAAGAAGGCCTGGTGCGCACCGTGCCCCAGAGCGGCACCTACGTCTCACCCATCAACCTCACCCTTGCCGAGAGTGCCTGTTACATCCGCGAGCATCTGGAAAAGCAGGTGATTGTGGAGTGCTGTGCGCGCGCCACGTCGGCCGGCATCGAGCAGCTCGACCGCGCCATCGTGCTGCAGGAAAAGGCCATGGCCGAAGAGGATCGCATCGGCTTCTTTTTGAGCGACAACCTCATGCATCACATGATTTTTAGCATCGCATGTCGTAGCACCGTGTGGTCGTGGCTCGAAGAGACCAATGCCGACCTGGAGCGCTTCCGCTGGCTGCGCGCCGCCACGCAGGTTCTCGACAATCAGGACATCGTGAACGAGCACAAGCAGATTCGCCGCGCTATCGCCGGTCGCGACCCCATCGAAGCGAGCTTTTTGGTCAGCAAGCACCTGCACATGATGTTCCGCAACCAAACCGAAGTTCTGGACCAGTTCTCCGAGTACTTCGAGACCAGCAAGCTCCGCTAACCTGCCAAAAAGGGACAGGTT
Organism: uncultured Collinsella sp.; assembly: GCA_902490325.1. GTDB lineage: Bacteria > Actinomycetota > Coriobacteriia > Coriobacteriales > Coriobacteriaceae > Collinsella. The sequence goes on from CABUDJ010000023.1 coordinate 2,063, forward strand.
TATTTTGGCAGGTTTTATCTGGGCAAATGCAACAAGGCCCGGCTCCGCTGCAACGAAGCCGGGCCTTAGTTGTTAGAGAACGACGGAACCAACTACTCGACCGTGACGCTCTTGGCGAGGTTTCGGGGCTGGTCGACGTCGCAGCCGCGCAGGATGGCGACCTCGCGTGCGAGCAGCTGCAGAGGAACGCTCGCCGTGATGGGGCTGAACACGTCGCGGACTGCTGGCACGCGGATAATGCAGTCGGCGATCTTGTTGATCTCCTCGTCGCCCTCGGTGGCAACGACGATGACCTTGGCACCGCGCGCCTTGCACTCCATAAGGTTCGACACGGTCTTGTCGTAGGTGGCACTCTTGGTGGCCACAGCGATGACAGGGAAGCCCGGGTCGATCAGGGCAATGGGGCCGTGCTTCATCTCGCCGGCGGCGTAGGCCTCGGCGTGCAGGTAGCTGACCTCCTTGAGCTTGAGCGCACCCTCGTAGGAAATAGCGGCACCCATGCCGCGGCCCACGAACAGCGCCGACTGCGCATCCTTGCACAGCAGGGCAGCCTCATGCACGGCATCGGTCTGCGTGTCCAAAATCCACTGGATCTGCTCGGCAGTATCGGAAAGCTCGCGGAACAGCATGCGTGCCTGTTTGGTGGTCAGGCGGTACTTGACCTGCGCCAGCAGCAGGGCCAGCAGCGTCAGGCTCACAACCTGGCCGATGAAGCTCTTGGTCGAGGCGACCGCGATCTCCTTGTTGGCCTTGGTGTAGATGACGCCGTCGCTCTCACGCGCCACGGGGCTGCCCACCACGTTGGTGATGCCGAAGACCTTGGCACCCTTGATGCGCGCGTCGCGAATGGCGGCAAGGGTATCGGCCGTCTCGCCCGACTGGGACACGGCAACGACAAGCGTCGTCGGCGTAATGATGGGGTTGCGATAACGGAACTCGCTGGCCGCCTCCACCTCGGTGGGGATGCGAGCCCAGCCCTCAATGAGATTCTTGGCAATGAGGCCAGCGTGATAGCTGGTGCCGCAAGCGATCACGTAGACGCGGTCGATGTCGTTGAGCTCCTCGAGCGAAAGGCCCAGCTCGTCGATGTCGAGCTCGCCGGCCGGCGTCATACGACCAACCAGCGTGTCGCGCACGACGCGCTGCTGCTCGTGAATCTCCTTGAGCATAAAGTCGGGATAACCGCCTTTTTCTGCCATGTCCAGGTCCCAATCGATGTGGGTGACCTTGGGCTCGATAACGTTGCCGGCCTCGTCGGTGTACTCGACGCCTGCGGGCGTGAGCTTGGCAAACTGACCGTCCTCGAGCACCACGACATCGCGGGTGGCGTCGATGAGCGCGATGACATCGGAAGCAACATAGGAGCCGGTTTCGCCCACACCGACTACGATCGGGGAATCCTTGCGGGCCACGGCGATCACGCCGGGCTCGTCAGCGCACACGGCGGCCAGACCATAGGCACCGACCACGTGGGTGCAAGCCTCGCGCACGGAGGCCATCAGGTCGTGCGTCTCGGCATAGGCCTCTTCGATCAGATGCGCGAAGACCTCGGTATCGGTCTCGCTCTTAAAGTGGTGGCCTCGACCCTCCAACTCTTCGCGCAGCTCGGCGAAGTTCTCGATGATGCCGTTGTGGACGATGGCGATACGACCGTCGCAGCTGGTGTGGGGGTGAGCGTTAACGACGGAGGGCTTGCCGTGGGTGGCCCAACGGGTGTGGCCGATACCGCAGGTAGCGTCGCTGTCGATGTTGGAAAGCTCGCTCTCCAAGCCCGCGACCTTGCCCACGCGGCGGATGACGTCGAGGTGCACCGCGGCGTCCTCGCCCACCTCGAGCGCGACGCCCGAGGAGTCATAGCCGCGATACTCCATACGCTTGAGGCCCGTGACCAGGATGTTCTTTGCAATATCAGAGCCGGTGTAGCCGACAATTCCGCACATAGGATAAATCCCTTCGTCCGCTTGACTGCAAAACGTCCACGCACAGGGGGCGCTGAGACGCATAACGTTCGAGTATTGTACTCACGCAAACGCAAGCTGATATACCAGAAGTGGTATCTCAACTTAGATACCACTCGATGCACACACGTCCAGCCGGTTCAAACCACCACAAAGGTACCTGCCCCCTTCGTGGTGGTCGCGCCGGCAACGGCGTTTCCCCAGATAAACCTGCCAAAATAAACCTGTCCCTTTTTGGTAGGTTTGGGATGCTACAATCTGGCTTGTACTTGAAACGCATCAAAGGGGCCGCTATGGCAAAGGTAAAAATCAGCGACGTCGCGCGCGAGGCCGGGGTTTCGTTGGGCACGGTCTCCAACGCGCTCAACCACCCCGAAAAGCTACGCCCCGAGACCCTCAAGCTCATCAACGAGACCATCAATCGCCTTGGCTACCTGCCCAACCAAAGCGCCCGTCAGCTCGCGGGCGGCGCCACCAAGTCCTTTGGCCTGGTGCTCCCCCGTCTCGACCACGGCTTTTCGCTCCAAATCGCCAGCGGCGCCCACAACGAGGCCCGCAAGCACGGCTACGACCTGCTCATCGCCAACGCCGATAATGACGATATTCTCGAGAACCATTACCTGCGCTACTTTATGGGCACCCAGATGTCCGGCGTCATGGTTCAGCCCATGGCGTCCCCCGACTGGCATCCGGCCATGACTAAAATGCCCGTGCCGATCGTCCATCTGGACATCCACTGTTCCGAGCCCGGCTACTACGTAGCGGCCGACAACGAGGCCCAAGGTCGCATCATTGCCGAGCTCGCCATCGCCCGCGGCGCACACCATATTGTCGTCGTCGGCCGAGCAGCATTTATGCAGCTCACCCTACGCGTGCTTGGCATTCACAAGGCCCTCGCCCTGCACCCCGATATCAAGATCGAAGTCATCGACGCCGGCGAATGGAATACCGCTGCCGACGGCTACGGCATCGGTGCCCAAATCGCCGAGCGCCCCGCGAACGAACGCCCCGATTTTGTCGTCGGCCTGACCGACGTGTTGGCCTCGGGCGTTATCTCGGCGCTGGTCGACAAGGGCATCTCTGTCCCCGGGCAAGTACGCGTAGCAGGCTGCGATGGCAACCCGCTCGCTTGGAGTGGATCGGTCCCGCTCACTACGGTAGCGCCCCCGGGCTACGAGATTGGCCGCAAGGGCGTTCAATTGCTCATGGAGCAAATCGAGAACAAGGCCCCGGCAAAGACCAAGCATATCCACGTCAGCTCTGCCGCGCGCACCGTCACCGCGGTCACGGCCATCGAGGACATCAACCGCCAAGAACTCGTGCGGCCGTTCCTGCTGGAACGCGCCAGCACCCAGGCAAGCAGCCAGACCGACGCCACGGCCATCAACCTCGGTGCGTATCTATAGCACGCCCGCGAGTATGCTAAGTCGCCGCTTAAGCAAAAGGGGCCCGACCATTGCCGGGCCCCTTTTGCTTAAGCGCAAACGTAAGCAATTGCTCGTTTCAACGCCGCAATTGTCTAGCGCACGGCCTTGACCGCCGCCGCCAGATCGAACAGCGTATCGAGCACGGCCTCGCAGCCATCCACCACGTCCTGCGGCAGCGGCACGATATCGGGGACGGCAAAGACATGGCAGCCGGCCGTAATGCCCGAGACGCAGCCGTTGCGCGAATCCTCGACCACGGCACATTCCTCGGGAGCAAAGCCCGCGCGCTCGCAGGCGAGCAGATACATCTCGGGGTCGGGCTTGCCGTGCACGACGTCCTCGCCACACGTTACCGTTTCAAACTTGTCAAAGAGGCCAACCATCTTAAGGTTGCGCTCGGCCGTAACGAGGCGCGACGACGTCGCTAGACCAACGTGATAGCCCGCAGCCAGCAGCTCGTCTAGGCACTCGGCGGCGCCGGCCTTAAGTTCCAGTTCGGTCTTGACCATCTCGTCGCGAATCTCCTTGTGGCGGACATAGACCGCCTCGGTGGTTTCGTGGCTGCCGTAATGCTCATCAAGGATGTCCATGACATCGGGCAGCGTGCGGCCGATAAACTGATGGATCAGCGCTTCATCAATCGCGAGCCCCAGCTCAGCGGCGCCTGCCTTCCAGGCCTTAATCCCCAAACACTCGGTATCGACCAGCGTTCCATCCATGTCAAAAATAACAGCCTTGATCATATCGGTCCCCCATCGACTCTCGCTGTCGCGTTGCTGCAACTCTACCGCATTTGGCAACTTGTATATAACGTATATACCATATTGCACTTTCGTTACACAGATAGAAGTCTTATGGCAAGTAACGCATTAGGATTATAGTTTTCGATCGAGTACTCAACGATAAGGAACGTTTCATGATTTTAGACACCACGGCACCCGCAGAGGAGCTTCAAGACAAGCTATCGGCGCTCGAACAGCTGCTTTTGGCATACGGGCGCGTGGCTATCGGGTTTTCCGGCGGCGTTGACAGCAGCTTTTTGGCCGCCGTATGCGCCCGCATCATGCCTACCAATACCCTCCTCGTCCATCTCACCACGCCGCTCATCGGCACGCCCGAGCAGGCTTCGTTTGAGCAGTCCGTTGATGGACAAGCCAATGAAGGGGCGCATTTTAAGCTCCCCGTGCTCAATCTTTCGGTCGATCAGTTGCAGCTCCCCCAAGTAGCCTGCAACGATGTCAATCGCTGCTACCACTGCAAGCACGCTGGCTTTACCGCCATCGTCAACCACGCCAAGTCGCTCGGCTTTCCCACCGTCATCGATGGCAGCAATGCAAGCGATCGCGGTGACTACCGCCCCGGCATGCGTGCGGCAGAAGAGCTCGGCGTACGCTCACCCCTTATGGAGGTCGGCTTTACCAAGGACGAAGAGCGCGAGCTGCTGCGCGCATGGGGCTATCCCGTTTGGAACCTGCCGGCGGGAGCATGTCTTGCCACCCGCGTCCCCACGGGCGAGGAGCTTACACGCGAGAAGGTCGATTTAATCCGCGCCTGCGAGGATTACCTGCACGATCTTGATCTGGCACAGGTACGCGCGCGCTTGGTCGGCGGCTGCATGCATATCGAGGCCGCACCCGCAGATGTCGCCAAGATTGCTGCCCTCGGTGGCAACGCCGTCGACGACAAGGGCAAGACCCCGCTGCCCGCCGCCATCGAGTCCACGCTGCGCGAGCTGGGCTGCGACCATATCTCCCCCGAGGTCACCCCCTACATTCACGGCAACATGAACCTTTAGGTTACGCCGTTTTACAAACGGCGTAACTGCTCGGCGCTGCGCGGGCTCCGGACACGGCAATCTGACGTTCAACTTCACGGGCGCGACCAAAAGGTCAGCGCCCGCTTGTTTCACGTCACCTTACCGCACCCGGAGACCGCTCGCTCGCATATGCTCAACCTGCACTGCGTTAACTGACCCGCCAATAAGGGACAGGTTTATTTTGGCAGGTTTTATCTGGGGAAATATCGCGAGGCAGTCGCCCCCCCTAGCACCCATCTCACTTCGAGAGACACAAGAGGGGCGACTCGGCTGCATCTACTTCTTCCGATAGCGGCGGTTGCGGCTCGTCGATGAACCCATTACTTCGATGAGTCCTTTATCCGCCATTTTTGGCAGATGGTAGCGGACGGACGAAATTTTGACCCCCGATGCAACCGCTATTTCTCGCGCCGTCATATCCACTTCGGCTCTGAGAGCCTCCAGGATCCTATCCGCTGTCGAAGCTGACGATTCTCTGCTCATATCGATAATCTCAAACGTGTCTTTGCCACATTTTGACAGGACATGTTTATCGACAAGATTCCCGCAGATCAGGCGAATGTCATCCGAATCCCACTTCAGGGCCTCTCGTATTTTTTGAACATCGCATACGCACCCATGCTCCCGCATAAACATGAGCAATGTTTCCTCGCGATCCGTCAGCTCGGTGCCCACATGGCTCTGAATCCACGTGCGGTTTTCAGCAAGCTCCGCCCCGTGCCGGGAAAGCAGCACCGTAAACGAATCGGCCTTAACGATAAATTTCGGCCTTCCAAGCGAACGAGACTCCATCTCGCGAATCATAGCCGGGATACCAGATCCCTGGCTTTCTGCAACGGGCCCCTCGGCATGCTCTAACGGCGTCGCCCCCATTAGGCTCATGAGCTTTGGGTTTCGGCAGCGCGATTCCCCGTCTGCAAGATTGTCCACCGTCTTTCCGCCCCAAAGCCCACCGGGGTTTTTGATCTCTATTCTGTCTGGATAGATATCGACACTCACGGCCTGCCCCACAAACATGGGCGAATATTCTCGATGGATGCAGGCGTTTGCCAAGGCCTCGCGCAAAACCTCCTGGGGAACTTCCCAATCCTCCCTTCTGCCAGCGCCTTGCACTATCGCCGCTTTGCGCAAGTTCCGTCCAATCGCGACAAGGGCATCTTCGATGCAAGCCGGAATCGGGCCATCGCACAACTGGCGGTCAATAAACCGGGGTTGCCCGGGTGCAGATTTTTCCACATCGGAATGAACGGCGACATCAATCATGAGTTTGGGATAGAACTGCTGGGGGTAAATTCCCGCCGACAGAAGCCCTGCGAGCTTCACCGCACCATCCTTTGTAGTGATATTGAGTCTGACCAGCTGCTTTTCCAGCGTATCGGCCCCGCGCAAAACGCGGGGGGTCTGCAGCCGGCGATTTGCGATAATAGACCGCACGACATCTGGATCCAAATCCTCGACTGTTGCCTCCGAAACCACCGTGCCGTCTGCATCGCTCGGAAGCAACGCACTCTGCAGCTCATATAGCTCAGCGGGTGACATCTTGATATCTTTATCATCCACGCGCTTGTAGCTACCGTTCTGCACGCCGCGCGCGCCGATATAGCAAGGCTTCGCTTTAAGCTCAAGTTCAAAGATGCGCACCAGAAGCACCTGGAGCCCGTCGACCTCGCCTCGATCAAGCTCGTACCGTGGCGCATGGGTCACCACTGCCGCTGAGCCTCCGTCTCCGATACCCGAAACAAACTGATCGCGCACCCTATCGATAGCAAAGTTAGCCGAAGGAACAAATCCTTCGGCTTCGTTTAGGCCCAAAATAATGAGCCCACCCGCAGTGTTCGCAAAAGCGCTCACTGTCTCCCATACGTCCGCGCTCAATTTATTCGTGCAGGCTTTAACTTCTACCGATGCGTCATCAGTCCCCCGCCTGCGAAGGCGCTCAACGATAAGGCCAAGAGGTTCATCCAGCAGCATTGGCATTCCGTCTCTCTAAAACGATAGATTTATCTCTCTAAAGTATAGTATATCTCTCTAACTTTAGAGAGATAAGCACCTTATTTTAGAGAGACATTTAGAGAGATGTATCGAATTCACTGTTAGATAGCCCAATGTTATCTCTTTAACTGTCTTTCTCTTTAGAGAGACAATTAGAGAGACGAGCGCGACCTCTCTAATCAAGGGCACCACTCTTTAAGGTGCACACTCCCTAACCGTGCCCTAAGTTGCGGTGAAATAGTCCCCCGATTAACCTGCCAAAAAGGGACAGGTTTATTTTGGCGGGTTTTATCTGGGGAAACGCAAAATAGCCCCACATACACAACCACCGCAGCTCCATATGAGGCAAATGAATCAGTAGCGTCTATCCCAAATCTTGAGTATTTGTTCGACAGAACGGCCCCTGCCGGCTCCTGCTAGACTGGTAGATTCCCAACCGTCCATCCAGGAGCCGCAATGTCGCGCAAGTCCGCCTACAAGCAAGTACTTTCCATCGGCGCCGCCGTGGTGCTGGGGTTTGCGCTGTTCACAGGGTCGCTCGACGGAGCGCCCAAGTTGTTGTCGCCGCAAAGTGATGAACAGGCGGCAGCTCTGGCCGAAAAACAAAACGAAAGTCCCAGCCGCACCGACGACGAGGCGGACCTGGTCGATCGGCTCGAATCAGGAACGGCGAGCTCCCCGGACCCTCAAAACAGCCAGGACTCTGGCGATGGCTCCGATTCCGCCACAACCGACACCGGCGACGGCGCTTCCGCGGACAGCGCCGCCACCCCCATCGACGAGGTCGAAAACCCCGACCTCAACCGCGCCCGCGGTGTTTATCTCAGCAGCATTCCCGACTACGCCGGCAACCCCTACGTTGCCCTGCGCGCCGACAGCACGCACCCGCTCGGCACACCATCATTCACGCTCGATGAATACGAGCGCGCTACAGAAGAGGGTTGCTTTAAGAAGTTCTCCAAGCTTGACAGCCTGGGCCGCACCCGCAAAGCGCTCGCCTGCGTGGGCCCCGAATCACTCGGTCAAGGCGAGCGCGGCGATATCTCGCGTATCCATCCCGCTGGATGGCGCCAGCAGCGCTACGACTTTATTCCGGGCCAGAGCCTCTACAACCGCTGCCATCTCATCGCCTGGTCGCTCTGCGGCGAAAACGCCAACCGCAAGAATCTCCTCACCGGCACGCGTTATCTCAACGAGACAGGCATGCTGCCGTTTGAGGAGCAGATTCTCGGCTACATCCGCGAGACGGGCAACCACGTGCTCTATCGCGTCACACCCATGTATAACGAAGAGGAACTTGTCTGCCGCGGCGTGCGCCTTGAGGCGCAATCGGTCGAGGACCACGGCAAGACCCTCTGCTTCCACGTGTACTGCTACAACCTGCAGCCGCACGTGCAGATCGACTACGCCACCGGCCGCAACCAGGCATCCGGAGACTAGTGCCGACCGCACCGCCCGTAACCCAAAAATGATTCGTTTTCCTCCGTCCCCATGGGATCAAAAAAGGCCGCCCTGGATTACCCAGGGCGGCCTTTTCGTCAGCGTCCACATTGCAGGCAAAACCACACGCTACTTGGCGCGGCCCTCCTCATAGCGCTCGACCAGCTTGGCCTGAACATCGTAGGGAACCTGCTCGTAGCCAGCGGGCTTCATGGTAAAGTCACCCGTGCCGCGCGTGATAGAGCGCAGGCGCGTCGAATAATCCGTCAGCTCTGCCAGCGGCGCCTGGGCAATGACCACGGTGTCGCCGCGCTCATCGGTCTCCATACCCGTCACGCGACCGCGCGATGCCGAGATGTCGCCCATCACAGCGCCGGCGTAGCTTTCGGGAATAGTCACCGTGATTTCCTCGATGGGCTCCAGCACCACCGGGTCGGCATCGGCGCACGCCTTGCGCAGGCCGATGCGAGCCGCCGCGCGGAACGCCATCTCGTTGGAGTCGACGCTGTGATACGAGCCGTCGTACACAGCCACGCGAATGCCCGTGAGCGGGTAGCCGGCAATGATGCCGTCCTTCATGGTCTCCTGGACACCCTTGTCCACGGCGGGGATCAGCGAGCGCGGAATACGGCCACCTACGACCTCGTCCACAAACTCATAGCCATCGCTCGTGCCGTCGGGCCCAATGAGCGGCTCAACGCGCAGCCAGCAGTCGCCATACTGACCGGCGCCACCGGTCTGCTTCTTGTGGCGGCCCTGAGCGCTCGCCGTGCGGCGGATGGTCTCGCGATACGGGATGCGGATCGGCACGCTCTTGGCAACGACCTTGGTGCGGTCCTCCAGACGGTTGAGCAGCACCGAAACCTGCGCCTCACCAACGGCGGAGATAATGGTCTGGCCGGTCTCCTCGTCGCGGTCGATGCTCATGGTCGGATCGGCCTTGCAGGCCTTCTCGATAAACGTGTAGAGCTTCTCTTCGTCGCCGCGATTCTCGGCCTCGATGGCAATGCGGTACTGCGAGTTGGGGAACTTAAACGCCGCAGCCTCGACCTTGCCGGTAATCGAGAGCGTATCGCCCGTCTCGGCCGCCAGCTTGGGTGCCACGATAATGTCGCCGGCATAGGCGTGACCGACCTCGGTCATGTCGCGGCCGCACATCACATACAGGTGAGCCAGACGGTCGCCCTTGCGGGTACGCGCGTTGATCAGCTCAAGACCCGGCTCAAGCGTACCCGTCAGCACCTTGATAAAGCTGATGCGACCCTGCTGCGGATCGGCCAAGGTCTTAAACACAAACGCCACCGGACGGTCATCGTCACTCGAGATCTTAAGCGAATCGCCGTCGATAAGCGGCATCTCACCGTAGTCGGTCGGCGCCGGGAAGTACGTCGCGATGTCGTCCATCAGCGAGTTGACGCCCTGCTCCTTGATGCAATCGCCCGCAAAGACCGGCACAAAGATGCGCTCGGCAATCGCCTTCGACAGCAAGCCCTCAAGCTCCTCCTGCGTCAGCGTCTCCTCGCCTTCCAGGTACTTCATCATCAGCTCATCGTCGGCCTCGGCCACCAACTCGCACAGATGGTCATGGGCCTCCTCGGCCTGGGCACGATACTCCTCGGGAATCTCCGACTCAACGGCTTCGGTGCCGTTGCAATGGCGCGCCTTCATGCGCACCAGGTCGATAATGCCGTCAAAGTCCTCGCCCTCGCCCCAGGGAAGGGTCACGGCGCCCAATCGCGTGCCAAAGCGCTCCTGCAGCAGGTCCATCGTGGTCGCAAAGCTGGCCTCGGAGCGCGACAGGCGGTTTACGAACACCGCACGCGCCAAGCGCAGGTCCTCGGCGGCATACCAGAGCTTAACCGTCGTAGGCTGCGGGCCGGCCTCGGCGTCGACCACAAACAGAGCCGTCTCGCAGACGCTCATCGCGGCAAAGGCGTCGCCGATAAAATCGGGGTAACACGGGGCATCGAGCACATTGATGCGCGCGCCCTTCCAGTCGATCGGTGCAATGGTCGTCGAGATGGAAAATGCACGCTTGACCTCTTCGGGGTCATAGTCGAGCGTGGGCTTGGTGCCGTCGTGGCCGCCCAGGCGGGCGGTCTTGCCAGAAAGGTGGAGCATGGCCTCGGCGAGTGAAGTCTTGCCCACCCCGCCTTGGCCTACGAGCACCACGTTCCTTACGTTGCCGGTCTTGGGAGCACCCATGATGACCTCCTTGCAGGGCCGCGCGCAATGCGCGACGCCAACGGGGAGAGTTCGCGGTCGGTGCCATCCCGGGAGCAGCATGGTCGGCAGCCGAGCCGACTCACCCTCCAAATGTCCTATGCCACCACCCTACCCTCACGGGCGGCTGTCCATGCATACCTTTCGGCGCACGTATGAATACAGGCGGCGAGAGGAAGAGACGAGCTTGTGAGGAGATTATTGAACCCCGTCGATGCAAACAAAAAGCCGCCACAGACCGTAAGACCTGCGGCGGCTTCGCCTCAATTAATAGTTGAGTAAATACCTGAGCCTATCCCTCGATACGGCTCAAGAACTCACGGGTGCGCTGCTCGCGTGGATGGTCGATGACCTGCTCGGCAGGACCCTCCTCGACAATGCGGCCGCCGTCCATAAAGACCACGCGGTCGGCAACATCGCGCGCAAACCGCATTGCGTGGGTCACGATCACCATCGTCATATTCTGCGCGGCAAGGTCTTTAATGACACGCAGCACCTCGGTCGTCAGCTCGGGATCGAGTGCCGAGGTCGGCTCGTCAAAGAACAGGATCTCTGGATCGAGCGCCAAGGCGCGGGCGATACTCACACGCTGTTGCTGGCCGCCCGAAAGCTCACATGGCACCTTGTTCTCGTTGCCCGTAAGCCCCATCTGCGCGATCAACTCGCGCGCACGAGCTTCCGCCTGCTCGCGCGGGCGCTTAAGCACGCGGATCGGCGCGTCGATGATGTTTTTCATCACGGTATAGTGCGGGAACAGGTTGTAATTTTGGAACACCAGGCCGAATCGCGAGCGCGCCTGTTTGGGCACATCGCCCTTCGCATAGACCGCGCCCGAACCCGCATCCGTCGCAACGGCAAGGGCGCCAAACGAGAGTGAGCCTCCGTCGAGTGTCTCGAGCAGCGTGGCACACCGCAGCAGCGTGGACTTGCCGCCACCCGAAGGCCCGATAATCGCCACGACCTCGCCACGCTTCACCTCAAGCGAGATATCCTTGAGCACCTCATTGCCGCCAAACGCCTTACGAGCGTTCGTTATATTCATTACCGAACTAGTCATGGTAGTAATCCAATTTTTTCTCGGCGGCGCCCAGCAGCATCTCGACCACAAAGTTAAAAACCCAGTAGATCAACGCCGCAATCGCAAACGGCACCATGCTCACCTGCGAGGCAACCAACGCCTTGGCGGTCGAGAACATCTCGCCCACGCCAATGGCAAACGCCAGCGACGTGTCCTTGACCAGCGTGATGATCTCGTTGCCCATCGCCGGCAGAATACGCTTGGCGACCTGCGGCATCACGATATACAGAAACGTCTGCGCGCGCGAATAGCCCAGCACCTCGGCAGCCTCGTATTGACCGCGCGGAATGGACTGCAAGCCCGAGCGATAGATCTCGGCAAAGTAACCGGCGTAGTTGATGATGAACGCCACGACGCACGCCGTCCACTTGGAATCGGGCGTGAGCGAAATGCCAAACACGTAGTACGGGGCAAAGTAGATGGCAAACATCTGCAGCATGAGCGGCGTACCGCGCATGACCGAGATATAGATGCGCGCAATCCAGCGAAGCGGCACGATTTTGCTCATGCGCATAAACGCCACGGGGATTCCCAGCGGAATCGACCCCAGCAGCGTCAGCACAAACAACTGCAAGCTGACCAAGAATCCCTGGCCAAGCATCTGCATCATGACCTGAATAGACATTACTTGAGCACCCAATTATCGAAAGATAGACCATAGCTTGAATACTTGTCGCACAGGTCCTTAACCGTGCCATCCTCGTAGAGCGCCTTGAGCGACTCGGTCACGGCATCGGCGGACTTGGTGTCGCCCTTCTTAAAGCCAACGGCGTAGTGCTCGCTGGACAGCGGCTTGTCGAGCTGCGTATAGACATCGGGCTTGGCGGCAAGCTGATACTGGGCGATCGAGAGGTCACAGGCCACGGCATCGATCGCGCCGCTCTCGAGCTGCATAAAGGCCGTGTTATACTCGCCGATGGTGTCGAGCGTGGCAAACGTCGCTGCCAGATCCTTCTGGTCGCCCTCGAGCACGTCCTGTGCGGCGGAATCAGTCTGGGTAATCACGGTCTTGCCGGCAAGATCGTCCCAGCTCTTGATACCTGCGTCCTTCTTGACCACGAGCACCTGCTCGTTGAGCATGTAAGGCTCGGAGAACGTGTAGTCGTCCTCGCGGCCCTCCATGGTAAAGCCGTTCCAGATGCAGTTGATGGCGCCGGAGTTGAGCAGCGTGTCCTTGGCATCCCAATCGATGGCCTCGTAATCGACTTCCCAGCCCTGCTTATCGGCAACGGCCTTGGCAAGGTCGAGATCAAAGCCCGTGTACTCGCCGTCATCGCCCACAAAGCCATACGGAGGATAGGACTTGTCAAAGCCCACGACGAGCTTCTTGGACTCCGCAGCGCCCTTCACGTCCTTGGCCGCGGCAGAACCGGCAGCGGAGCCCTTGCCGGCACCACCGCCGCAGCCGACAAGACCAAGGCCAAGCACCGTGGCGAGTGAGCCGGCTAGACCAACGAACTGACGACGAGACATATCGGTATTCATGGTATTCCCCCTTGATGGCACTTTAGTTAGGTAAAGTGAGTCATGTAACGTTCAGAATCATACACTTTAGCGTGATAGAGCACAAGGCGAGTTTGCCCGCCGCGTGAGGGGTGTGGGGGTTAAGTTTCCTGCTCTACAGTCCTGCTCACGACGGAGGCCACATTAAGTGGCCTCCTGTTCGTGCGGAACTCGCGATAAACTTAACCCCCGCACCCCTCGCGCGGCGGGCAACCGTCGTTGGGCTTATCACTGACACCAATAAACCGCTTGTATATCGTCTGCTAGCTTGGCACGGTACAATACTTGCAGCTTTAATTCATGAATTAGTGGAGTTATTGATGGCAGAATCTCGTGCGGAGCGTAGGGCTCGTCGTGCTTTGGTGGAGGCGGCTGAGGGGTTGAAGGAGGAGAAATCTTCCAAGAAATCAAAGTCGTCTCAGAATGCGAAGGGTAAGTCGGGCAAGGGCAAGGCTAAGGCCAAGCGTCCCGGCTCTCGTCGGAGCGGGGATAAGGCGTCCCAGGCTCACTCCAAGCGGCCGCATAATGATCCGGTTTCGTCTGCACGTAAGGCTGTGGACCCCAAGTCTCCCTGTTCGATCATGAAATCTTGCGGTGGGTGCACGGCGCTCAATCGTCCTTATAAAAAGCAGCTGGCAGCTAAGCAGGCTGCTATGGAGGAGCTTTTTGCTTCGCTTTGTGAGCGTGAGGGCATCGCTGTTGATCCCATTCGCGGTATGGGCGTCACCTTGGGCGACCCGGGCAAGTATCCTGCGCCGCGTGGCTTTCGTCATAAGGCTGCCACTCCCTTTGCTCCCGGTAAGGAGGGCACTGTCCGTTGCGGTTTCTTTGAGCGTGGCACGCACAAGATCGTTGCCGTACCCGAGTGTCCTGTCGAGGCGCCGGGCGCTCGTCAGATTCTCAACGGCATCGCGCGCGAGGCCGAACGTCTGCACATTCCCGCCTTTAACGAAGATAAGCACTTGGGCTTGCTTCGCTATGCCGTCGTTCGCTGTGGCTGGCGCACCGACCAAGTCATGGTCACCCTTGTGACCGCCCAGCGTGACTTGCCGCATGCGCAGGAGTTCTTTGAGGCCGTCGCGGCGCTCGATTCGCATATCGTCACCGTTGCCCAAAATATCAATGGCCGTCCCGGTAACACCATCTTGGGTGAGGAGACTCGTATCGTCTATGGCGCCGAGTGCATGCGCGACCAGCTGCTCGGTTGCGAATTCGATATCTCCCCTACCGCGTTCTATCAGACCAATCCGCAGCAGACCGAGCTGCTCTATCAGCTCGCGATTGACGGCATGGACCTGCAGCAGGGTGACATTCTTATGGACGCTTACTGCGGCAGCGGCACCATCGGTCTGTGCGCCGCGAAGGATGCCCGGGACAGAGGTGTCGGCATTATGCTGCTCGGCGTGGAGCGCAACCCGGCGGGCATTGCCGACGCACGTCGCAATGCCGAGCTCAACGGCCTCACCCGCAGCGCTTGGTTTATGGCCGACGATGCCACCGACTACATCCTAGATGCCGCCGATAACAACGAGCGCGTCGACGTCCTCTCCATCGACCCGCCGCGCGCCGGCTCAACGCCCGAGTTTCTTGAGGCCGCCTGCGCACTTAAGCCGCGCCGCATCACCTATATCAGCTGCAATCCCGTGACCCAAGAGCGCGACCTACACCAGCTCCTCGACGGTGGCTATCGCCTGCTCAAGATCACGCCGGTCGACATGTTCCCTCATACCGACCACACCGAGACCGTCGCGGTCCTCGAGCGCCGCTAATTCTCCGGCACGGGAAAGGGGGCGGCCCGCCTGGACCGCCCCCTTTCATTGGGCATATGAGTCTCGTTACATCCCCTTGCGCAGGTCGCATACGCCGGCTGCCGCCATCTCGCGCAGCAGCGTCTCGCGGTCGCGCGTCACGATCAGGTCCAGCGGGAAGTGAATCTCGTCGAGCAACTTGCGGGCGTGCTCGAGCTTGCCAATGGCCATACCAATGTGCGCATCGGTCGACACGCCAATACCCACGCCCAACTCGGCGCAGCGCTCGGCGATCTTGCGGCACACGTCCCAATGCTCAGCATCGTTGCCATGCTCAAGACTATGGTTATTGATCTCGATAATCTTGTGCTTGGCCTTGGCCGCCAGCAGTACCTCATCGATATCATACGGCACGCCCGAGCGCCCCGTATGCCCCAGCATGAACACCTTGGGGTGATCCAGGGCATTGATGTACATCTGGGTCGTCTGGGCGAGCGTCGCGCCTTCGGCAAACTGCGGGTTATGCACGCTTGCCACCAAATAATCCAAATTACGAGTCACCAAATCGAACAGCGAATGCTCACGACTATACGAATCGCCGGCAATATCGAGCGAAACGGGAATGTCCTCGCCAAACAAGCTGCCGTCCAGCGAAACGATATCGGCCTCGGCGCCGCGAAGCACCAGCACGCCACTCCAAATGCGCGGCCAGATATCCTGGTTAATAAAGAATTGGAAACTGCGCAGGTCATTGGGACAAGGCGTAACCATCGAGCTTAAATGATCGGCGGAACCGAGCACCTGAAGGCCGCGCTCTGCCGCCCAATAGATGTTCTCCTCGATGGTTGAGTACGCATGCGCAGAGAACATCGTATGAGTATGAATATCACAAGAAAGAAGGTAGGGCATCGGGTCTCCTTGTCCAGTATGGCCGTCGCGTATATTCATTGTACGCATAGCTTTCGGCAGTCGTAAAACTGCTTCATCCCAATCACACAACGGCATAGACAACGGGGTCTGGCTTAGCACCAAACCCCGTTTCACGTAAAACATTGTAAGCAGAGCGCTTTACTTTGAACGATACTCGTCCGCCAACTGCTTCCAGGCAGGCAGTGAGCTGACGATAGTCTCGTAGCTCACGCAGTAGCCCAAGCGGAACCAGCCCGGCATGCCAAAACTGTCCGAGGGCACTGCGAGCAGTTCGTACTTCTTCGCGCGCTCACAGAAAGCGTTCGCATCGGGCTCCAACGCCTTCACCCACAGGTAGAATGCACCATCCGGCTCAACATAGGTGTAGCCGTACTCCGCCAGTGCATCGGTAAGCGCGGTGCGGTTGCGCGCATAGGCCTCAACGTCACTCGGTTCATCGATGCAATCGATAATCACGCGCTGGAAGAGCGCCGGTGCGCACACGAAGCCCAGCGTACGGGCGGCACCGGCAACGGCGGGCATTAGACGAGCTGCCTGAGGATTCGTATTGGGAACCAGGATCCACCCGACGCGCTCGCCCGGTAGCGAAAGCGACTTGGAATACGAGTAACACACGATGGTGTGCTCGTAGATCGAAGGCACCCAAGGTACCTCGGCGCCATAGACAATCTCGCGATACGGCTCATCCGAGATAAGCATGATCGGGTTCTCAGGATCGCGCTTGGCATTGACCTCGCACAAAACATCGGCCAGTCGCGTCAGGGTATCGCGCGTATACACGGCACCGGTCGGGTTGTTGGGTGAGTCGATAATGACGGCAGCCGTCTTATCGGTAATCGCCTTGAGCACGTTATCCACGCTCAGCTGGAACGTATCTTCATCGGCAAGCGCCTCGACACACGTACAGCCGGCTTTCTCAATCCACACGCGATACTCCGGGAAGTACGGGGCGATAACAATGACCTCGTCACCCGGGTTCGTAACGGCATTGAGCGTGCAGGTGAGCGAAGCCGCCGCGCCCACGGTCATAAAGACATCCTTGCCCTCATAGCTCGTACCGAAGCGACGGTTGAGCGACTCAGCCACGGCGGTACGGCACTGCGGCAGGCCCGGTGCGGGCGTATATCCGTGCAGCTGCTCGCTCGGCAGTTCAAGCGCCTTTTTGATGGACTCCGCGACGGCAGCGGGAGCAGGAACACTCGGGTTGCCCAGCGAGAAATCGAACACGTTTTCCGCACCGATTTGCGCCTTGCGCTCAAGGCCATAGCTAAAAATCTCACGGATGATGGAGCTTTCCGCACCGCGAGCATACATAGCTTCGTTGATCATCTGTTCCCCTTTCGCATAGGCGCTATTGTACGCTTTAGTCGAGCAAAGTGCCGCAGCAATGTTGATTGGGGACAGACTTAAATGCGTGAAAACGCTCATTTAAGTCTGTCCCCAATCAACAGACGGCCCCATATCGCTCAAAAGAAAAAGCCTCCGCAGGTTTCCCCGCGGAGGCTTTCGCCACAAAGACTATTTGTCGGCGTCGGTGTCGGCATCGACGACGGCATGGTCATCGTCAGCATCATCGGATGCGGCTTCGGCATCCTCCTGCATGGCCGCCTGCGCAAAGGCCGCGGCATCAGCCGCCAGCTCCTCCTCGCTCATTCGAGGCACGCGCTTCTTGGTCGGCATGCCGGCCGCCTTGGCATTGCGCTCCTCCTTGGCCGCCAGGATATCGCCCTCGCGCTCAAGGTGGGCATTCCACTCGTTGTCGAGTAGGGCGTTCACGGCGTCGCCCTCGACGGTCTCGCGCTCAAGCAGCACCTTCGCCATCAGATCAAGCTGATCGCGACGGGCGTCCAGAATCTCGACCGCACGACGATGGGCCTCACGCATAATGCGCTGAACCTCGATATCGATGCGGCGCGCCGTCTCCTCGGAGTAATCCTGGTGATCGGCGTAATCGCGACCAAGGAACACCTGATGTTGCGCCTCGCCAAACACTTGCGTGCCCAGCTCCTCGCTCATGCCCAGGCGCGTGACCATCTCGCGCGCCATCTTGGTTGCGCGCTCCAGATCGTTGCTCGCGCCCGACGTAATATCATCGCACATGAGCTCCTCGGCAACGCGACCGCCCAAGAACACGGCGAGCTCGTCGAGCATCTCGTTCTTGGTCTTGAGGAAGTGGTCCTCCTGCGGAAGCTGCAGCGTGTAGCCCAGCGCCTGGCCGCGGCTGACGATCGAGATCTTGTGGACCGGATCGGAGTGCTCCAGGATGTGGCCCACCAGGGCATGACCGCTCTCGTGGTAGGCAATCGTGGTGCGCTCGGCCTCGGTCATCACGCGACCCTTGCGTTGCGGTCCGGCAATCACGCGCTCCATCGACTCCTCGACCTCGTCCATCGAGATCACGGAACGATGACGGCGAGCGGCCAGCAGCGCAGACTCGTTGAGCAGGTTCGCCAAATCGGCACCAGTAAAGCCAACGGTCATCTGGGCGAGCTTCTCAAACTTAACGTCCTCGTCCATCGGCTTGTTCTCGGCATGCACGCGCAAGATCTGCTCGCGGCCCTTCACATCCGGACGGTCGACCGTAACCTGACGGTCAAAACGGCCGGGACGCAGCAATGCCGGATCCAGGATGTCAGGACGGTTGGTCGCAGCGATCAGGATGACCGACTCGCTTTCCTCAAAGCCGTCCATCTCGACCAGCAGCTGGTTGAGCGTCTGCTCGCGCTCGTCGTGACCGCCGCCCAAGCCAGCTCCGCGCTGACGTCCCACGGCATCGATCTCATCGATGAAGATGATCGACGGGGCCTGGGACTTGGCCTCCTTAAAGAGGTCACGCACACGGCTGGCGCCGACACCTACGAACATCTCGACAAAGTCGGAACCCGAGATGCTAAAGAACGGCACGCCCGCCTCGCCGGCAACGGCCTTGGCCAGCAGCGTTTTACCGGTGCCCGGAGGGCCAACCAGCAACACGCCACGCGGGATCTTGGCGCCCAGCTTGCGATAGCGATCCGGATCGCTCAAAAAGTCACGGATCTCCTCGAGCTCCTCGACTGCCTCGTCCACGCCGGCAACGTCTTCAAACTTGACCTTGGGGCGTGTGGCCTCGTTGGTCTTGGCGTTGGTCTTGCCAAACTGCATGTTCCTGTTGTTGGCGCCCATCATCTGGCGCATAAAGTAGAACATGATGGCGATAAGGGCGATCGTCGGAAGCACACTCATCGCCAAGTCGCCCCAAAAATCGGGATCGTTGGTGTTGACGATGTACTTGGTATCGGGGTGCTCCGCCATGAGCTCGGCAAGCGAATCGGAGCCGACATAGGTCGAGGAGAAGCTCTTGAGCTCGCTCGTATCGCCCTTGTCCTTCTTCGTCTTCCAGTAATGACCCGTCACGCTTCCGTCTTGAACCGTATAGGTCAGATCTTCGACGCGATCCTGCTTGATGGCGCTCACCATCTCGCTCGTCGCGAGCTTAACGGTATTGCTGGAATTGGCAAAGCCGGAGCCCATGTTAAAGAAGGCGTAGCCCAGAAGCGCGCAAGCCAAAATAAAATACAGCCAGCCCGTACGCGTGGGCTTCTTGCCTCCGGGCATCCCCGGGATCTTAGGCTCCCGGGGAGTCTGGGAATTGTTATCGTTATGGTCGTCGGGCATCTTACGAATAAACCTCCGGTTTCAAAATGCCCAGATACGGAAGGTTACGATAGCGCTCGGCATAGTCGAGGCCGTAGCCCACCACAAAGGCATCGGGGCAATGGGTTCCAACATACTTGGGCGTGATGGCCGAGACGCGGTCCTCAACGTCCTTCCACAGGAAGGCGGCGACCTCCAGAGAAGCGGGCTTGCGGCTCTCGAGGTTCTTCATCAGATACTTGAGCGTCAGGCCCGAGTCCAGAATGTCCTCGACGATCAGCACGTCGCGACCGCGGATGTCGATATCCAGGTCCTTAATGATACGCACGATACCCGAGGACTTCACACCGTCGCCATAGCTCGAAACAGCCATGAAATCGATGTTGGTCGGCAGCTCGATCTTACGCATCAGGTCGCCCATAAAGACCACGGCGCCGCGCAGGACCGCAATCAGCACCAGATCCTTACCCGCGTAATCGCGAGTAATCTCCTCGCCCAGGCGAGAGACGATACCGTCGATATCCTCCTGCGTGAACAGAACCTTCTCGATATCCGGATGTTGAGAAGCCATGACAACCCTTTCTTGTGCTTATCGCCCACACACCGCCGTATGGACGCGAACTTCACATTTTAGCAGCGCACGGGGTATATTTTCCAGCCCGTACGCCATCAGCGCGGGAATACCGTCAACGTCGCACAGAATAGCTGGCGTGGGACGCTATTCCGCATCGACCACGCGGAGCAGATATGCCACGCGCGTTGCGGCCGTGCACTTAAAACGCTCGTCCGCGCGAACTCCGGCGACCCACACCACGGCGCCCCCCGGCGCCGTCCTCACCATGGGCACGCCGGCGCGCTCGGAAACGGGAATGCGAGCCTCACCTAGCAAGTCGGATACTTTCTTGCTTCGACCACTCATCCCTAACGGGCACATCACGTCTCCCGGTACAGGACCGTCCACCCACAGGCGCGCCAATCGCGCCTCTGCAGGGATCTCGCCACGTGAGCCCGCCAGGATCCGCTCACTATCGCTGTCGGCAAAACCCAGGGCAGCCGCGTCTACCAAAGCTGTCACTTCCCCGGCAGCCGCAAGCTCACGGGCGCGGCGCACGATATCGCATCCCGGCTCAACGGCCATCGGCTCTGCGACCAGCATGCGCCCCCCGCCCAACGGCAAACGACCAGGTATGGTAATCCAGTCCGCAACCAGCCCCTCACGAGCCGCCGGCGCCTTAAACGCTAGCATGCCAAACTCGACGCGCGCGTCAATTCCCGCCGGAAGCGTGACCGAGCCTGTGCCTTCGGCAACGCAGGAAAGGACTCGCTCCACATGTCGCATCTCTGGACGAGCGCCCGGATCGATGCGTTTGATCGCCAGTCGCACGATGCGCCGCGCGATTACCACCTCGGCCGCAGCAAGGCGTCTGGCATCGAGCACTAGCGCGCCCGCCACCTCCTTGCGCAGGCAGCTTCGAAACGCCTGTGCCGACAGCTGGGATAGAAACGCATCTTCGTCACCCAAGATCTCACAGGCGGCGCCAATCGTCTTGCACACGCTCGCATTACGCTGTGCCACCACTGGCATTACCCGATGGCGCACGTAGTTTCGCAGATACGAGATATCCTCATTGCTCTCGTCTTCACGCCACGGCTGACCATGTACCTGTAGATAGCCCACGAGCTCGCCATGAGTTAGGTCGAGCAAGGGACGCACCACGATATTCCTCCGGCGAGGAATGCTCGATAGACCAGCGGGCCCCGAACCCTTAATCGCGTTCATCAAAAACGTTTCCGCGCGATCCGAAGACGTGTGCGCGGTGCAGATACGAGCCGCCGTTCGCGGTGCCCCCGTCTGGGCGCAGAGTTCGCGAGCATACCTCCGCGCCGCGGCATAGCGCACCTCGCGGGCCGCGGCCTCAATATTGCCCGACTCCCCATCAAAATAAGCGTGCTCCACACACAGCGGTAAACCATATTGCGCGCAGAGCTCACGCACAAAGGCCTCGTCGCCATCGGACGCCTTGCCGCGCAGATGATGGTTTACATGCAGCACATGCAGGCGCTCGCGAGCAATGGGGGCAACACCGCGTCCGTCTTGGATATCCAGCTTTGATGTGCACGCCATAAGAAGCAGTGCCGTCGAGTCCGCGCCGCCTGATACCATGAGCACGACAGGAGCTGCCTGCTGCCTCGTCCGGGTCTCATCGACTGCCCCAGGCACGGCATGGTGTCCGTAATGCTGTGATACCGTTGGCATTCGCTTCCTCCTTTATTCGTCCGCACCCATTGTATCCTTTGGAATCTTATGTCTTGCCTGCACCTTCATATCCTCGGCAGTGGCTCTAAAGGCAACTGCGCACTCATCGAGGGCCCGCAGGGGCTCATTATGGTCGATGACGGACTGTCTCGCCGCGAGACATTAAAGCGCATGGCAGAACTGGGGCTCTCGGCAGACAACGTCTCGGCTCTTCTCATTACTCATGAGCATAGCGATCACATCAAGGGCCTCGATGTCTGGTGCAAGCACTGGCACGGCCCCCTCTTTGCCAGCAGGGGCACTCTTTCGAGCAAAGAAAATCTTTCGCATCTGCCTGTCGAGGAATTCGATCCCGGTGACACCCTATCCATTGCCGGCATCCACGTGCAAACCTACTCAACGTCACACGATGTCATCAATCCAGTCGGCTATCGATTCGACACCCTCGATGATTCCATCGGTTTTGCCACCGACACCGGAGAGCTATCGAGCCAAGCCATGAACACCCTCGAAGATTGTCGAGTCCTCGCACTCGAAAGCAACCACGATGTGACCATGCTGCGCGAGGGAGAATATCCCCGCTTTCTTCAGGAGCGCATCCTGTCTGCAAGGGGACACCTCTCCAATGGCCAAGCCGCCGAAGCCGCGCGCGAACTTGTTACCGAACGCACCGAACAGCTCATTGCCATGCATATCAGCCAAGATAACAATCGTCCGAGCCTTACCGTCAAAAGCTATGCCAAAGCTCTGACCGCAACCCTGGATGACGAGGTCGGCAGCTCCGCAACCCTTCTCCAAGGATCGCGAAAACTCTCGATACGCCCCGCAAGCCAGCATCGGCCAGTAACCATTCAATAGACTGTCCTAGACAGCAAAAGGGGCCGAGAATCGCTTCCCAGCCCCTTTTGCTGTCTTTTAATAGCGCAGAACACCAACGAAGTTAGTCGATGGAGATCTTCGTAACGTTCTTCTTCTCGACGATCTTGGGAACCGTAACGGTCAGGATGCCGTCAGCGTACTTAGCCGAGAGGCCCTCGCTCGAAGCGTCCTTAAGATACACGCCACGCGTCGCGCTGTACGAGCTGAACTCCTTCTGCAGGAAGTTCTTGCCCTCGTTCTCCTCGTCTTCCTCGACATTCACGCTAATGGACAGACGGCCCTCGTTAAGCTCGACATCGATATCGTCCTTGGCGACGCCGGTCAGATAAGCCTTGACCTCATAGCCATCGCCCTTATCCTCAACGTCAACGGGGAACGCCTTAGAGGCAATCGAGCTGTTCGCTAGGTCGCTCATATCATCAAACAGATCGAACAGCGAGCTTGCAGAGGGACGAACGCCAAAAACCGAACGATAAGGAACCATGCTTGCCATGTTTACCACTCCTTTATAGGACTGCCGAGTCATCTTCCAGGTGACTGGGACTTCTTTTGACGCTCTTATATATGCCCACCCAGTGCTCATATATACATCGACTATAAAGTTTTTTGAGTCCAGTACTATAAGCATATCTAAGTGCGTATGACTCAGGTTTTAGGAAGGTTAAGGTTCTTTGAACCAGAGCTTAAATACCGAGTATGTCCCCAGCTACAAATAACAAGGGGCTTACAATGAGCGCGTACACGTTGTTGGTAACGAGCTAAAGGGCATCATGGACGACCAAAACCAGAACAATATGTTTATGCCGACGCAGGGGGAAGATACTTCCACGCAGCCGCCACGGTTCCATCGCCCCCACATCTCGCAAGAGCCCATTAATGATCCGGAGCCCGAGTATGTGACGAGAAATCGATATCAAACACTCGAGGATGCCCAAACGGGGCGTAAACATATGGGCGTCGCCTCGGGAGACCCTGTATATCTGAAAGACGCACCATTATCTAAAAACAGCGCAGCTAGTGATGAGCCGATGAAAGCATCCGCCACTCATCAACAAAGAGGTCCTCGACCAAAGCAAACCTTGACGCATTCGGCTCGCTATCTCGAAACGCCAAAACAGGGAAAATCAATCTTCGTTTCATCAAGTAAACGACGCAAGCAGCATCGACTGACAATCCTGCTTTTGATCATTGTGGCCATAGCAGTTGCCCTTGTTATTCGATTTATCTTCTTTAAATAAAGGCTCAATACCAAAAACGATAAGATCGTCTGGTGTAATAGAGTCATTTACGCCCCATAAACGCAAAAAAGGGGGAGGCCGCGAGGCCTCCCCCTTCCAAGTTCAAGCGCACGGCTCGGTGCCGTCCACCGGCCCCCGAGTCATCTCCC
>CABUDJ010000024.1 GCA_902490325.1 uncultured Collinsella sp.
CTGGTGATCTCCGCCTTGAGAGGGCGGCGTCCTAAACCGCTAGACGAACGGGCCATAAGCCTCAGCAGAAAAGAAGTGGTAGCCCGTACCAGATTCGAACTGGTGATCTCCGCCTTGAGAGGGCGGCGTCCTAAACCGCTAGACGAACGGGCCACATGACATCTGCACTGCCGTGCTGCGAAGAAATATATTACGGGACAAAAAACGTCAGCGCAAGAAGAAATTCCAAATTGCCGAAAAATTGTCGGCAGGTTATGGAACACGCAGGTAAACTGGGTAGCTAATTCAAGTTGAGATGGACCAAAAGAGCTTCGCGATCGTTGGGAATGTTGTCTTCGATCACGGCGTCGAGGGCGGAGTTGAGAAGCTGACCCAGTTCCGGCCCGGGCTTGACTCCGGCACGGATCAGGTCGCCGCCGTTGATGGAGAGCATCTTGAGCGTATAGGGCTCCCCTGCCTTCAGCAGCTCGTGCGCCATCGCGCGCATCTCCTCAATCGTCTCAACGTAATAGAAGCACGACGGGGCCTTGCCGAGCGTGTCGGCACGCTTAAGATCCATGAGCTCGTCCATCAAATGCGGCGTGTCGACGCCCTCGCCCGAAAGCGCGCGCATCATATTGAGCAGGCAGGAGCGCTCGGGGCGCAGCGGCTTGTCGTGAAATTTGATGAGCAGGCACACGTCGCGCACCAGGTCGTGCGAGAGCGCCAGGCGATCCATAATGACGCGCGCTTTCTTGGCGCCGAGCTCGGGATGACCGTAGAAGTGTCCGCTGCCGGCGTGATCGACCGTGAAACAATCGGGCTTGGACACATCGTGCAAAAACGCCGCCCACATAAGGCTCGACGAGGGCGCGACGCCGTCGCACAGCGCAAGCTCCCCTGCCACCGTCAGCACACGGGCGATATGCTCGTAGACGTTAAACGCATGATAGACACTTCGTTGATCAAACCCGCGACCCGCTGCCAACTCGGGCACGGCGGCGCAGATGAGCTCGGGATAGCGGAGCATCGCGTCTCCCCCATGACCGGTCGAAAGAATGCCCTCGAGCTCAATACCCACACGCTCACGCGCCACGGCATCGAGCAGCGGCGCGCACTCGGCAAGCGCGCGCTTAGTCTCGGGCTCAATCATAAAGTCCAGGCGGCAGGCAAAGCGCACCGCACGCAGCATGCGCAGGGCGTCCTCGTTAAAGCGACGCTTGGGATCGCCGACAGCGCGAATCAGCTTGCGCTCCAAGTCACCCTGGCCGTCGTAGCGGTCGACAAGCCCGCGCTCGGGATGCCAGGCCATGGCGTTGACGGTAAAGTCGCGGCGCGCCAAATCGTCCTCGAGCGAGGCGGCACGCTCCACACTCTGGGGATGGCGACCATCGGTGTAAAAGCCATCCAGACGGTACGTGGTGACCTCAATACGCTCGCCATCGGAAATAGCCGTAATTCCGCCAAATTTAATGCCCGATTCAACCACGGCGATATCCGCGGCCTCGAGCGCCGCCTTGGACTCCTGCCACAGGCCGCTACAGCACATATCAACATCGTGGCTGGGGCACCCCATCAGGGCGTCGCGCACCCAACCGCCCACGTACCAAGCCTCAAGACCAGCCGCCTCAAGCGCGCGCAGGACGCGCAGGGAGGCATCAGACGGTTGCGTACCGTTGAGCGAAACATTGCACATGCCTATGGCCTCCTGCACTTGCGAGCGTTAATCGATGGTTCTCAAGAAGTCTAACAAGAAACGAGAAAGCGCGCACACGCAATTGCTTCGTCGATTCGATAAAACGAGACAGCAGACGCCACATACGTTCAGCGCGCAAAAAACACCCGCCTTGGTAATCCAAAGCGGGTGTTCGGCAACGATGTATCGATGCGGCTAGCAGACCTGGCGAACCTCGATGTGCTTCTTATATTCGTCCACCTTGGCAAAATCGCCCAGACCGGGGCACTCGACCACGTTGGCGCCGGTAGCCATCGACAGACGGAGGGCATCCTCGACTCGCTCGGGGGCGTCGTGCCATACGGACAGGAAGGCAGCGAGCGAGGAATCGC
The DNA here is from genome assembly GCA_902490325.1 of uncultured Collinsella sp. GTDB lineage: Bacteria > Actinomycetota > Coriobacteriia > Coriobacteriales > Coriobacteriaceae > Collinsella. The sequence goes on from CABUDJ010000024.1 coordinate 2,047, forward strand.
CGGCGCACACCGTCGACAGCAGCTTGACGTCGAAGGTGCGATTGGCAAACCAAATATGCTCGCCGTTGGAGAAGTACGCACCGGCGCCACCGAGGGTCAGCAGCACGTTCTTGGCGCCCTTGGCGTGCAGCTCGGCCATAGCGCCCTTGACGGACTCATCGTCGCCACCGCTCACCTTAATGCCAAAGATGTCGAGCAGCTCGTCGTCATTGGGCTTGATCAGCAGCGGCTCCATGGCAATGAGGTCTGCCAGCTGATGGCTCGAGATGTCGAGGACGAACTCGGCCCCCTTAGCCTTGACGCGGCGCAGGACCTCGGCCAGGAAGCCCTCGGAAGTGTTGGGAGGCAGCGAGCCGCTGATGACCAAGCAGGTCATGTCATCGAGCGAATCGATGAGCTCAAACATCTCCTGCTCGTTGGCCTCGTTGATGGCGGCACCGGCGTTGACCATGTTGTACTCGGTGTCGGGTCCGGCATTGAGGAACACATTGACGCGCGTGATGCCGTCGGTCCAAACGGGCTTGACGGGCACGCCCAGGGCCTCGGCGCCCTTAACGATAAACTCGCCCGAGAAGCCAGCGAAAAAGCCCAGGATCGTGGTGTCGACACCGTAGTGATCGAGGGTGAACGAGACGTTGAGACCCTTGCCGTTGGGCGTGTAGACGGCATTACGGGTACGCGTGACGGTGTTGGCAGCAAGGCCGTCGCAGGAGATGTTGTAGTCAATGGCGGGATTTGCAGTGAGCGTGTAAATCATGAATGTTCCTTTCACGAAGTAACGTGTTGGTGAAAGTATATTCCACCCATCGGTAAAAGGCTAGGACAACTCGGTGAACGGCGTGGAAGCGATGAAGTACGGCAGAACATCTCTCTCCAATGACGGAACAAAAAAGGCGCCCCAGCCGAAACCGGGGCGCCGCATGCGCACGAATATGTCGCGTTTCGATTACTGACGATCGAGCTTGCGGACAGCAACGCGCTTGCTGTACTCGTCGACGTGACCGAAGTCGCCGATGCCGACGGACTCGGCAACGTTGGCGCCGGTGGCCATAGCGAGCTTCATGGCCTCCTCGACGTTGTCGCGATCCCTGTACCACTTGTGCAGGAACGCAGCGAGGGTGCAGTCGCCAGCGCAGACGGAAGAAACCAGCTTGATGTTGAACTCACGCTTGGCGTACCAGATGTCCTCGCCGTTGGAGAAGTAAGCGTCGCCGCGGCTACCACGGGTGAGCAGCACGTTCTGAACGCCAGCGTCGTGAGCCATCTTCATAGCAACGCGAACCTCGTCGTCGGTGTCGACCGGCACGCCGAAGATGGCCTTCATCTCGTGATGGTTCGGCTTGATGAGCAGCGGCTTCTTGTGAGCGAGCTCCTTGAGCTTGTCGGAGGACAGGTCCAGGACGACGTCGGCGCCACGAGCCTGAGCGTGCTCCATGACCTGAGCCAGGAAGTCGGGCGTAGCTTTGGGAGGCACGGAGCCGGAAACGATCAGGCACTCGAGATCGCCCGCGGTGTCCAGGATGTTATAGAGCTCCTCCTGGTGCTGCGGCGTGATCGGAGCACCCGGGTTCAGGATGCCGTACTCGTGCTGGCCATCGTTGACGTAGGTGTTGATGCGCGTGATACCGTCGGTCCAGACCGGGCGGCAGAGGCAACCCAGGTTCATGACCTCCTCGACGATGAACTTGCCCGTGAAGCCAGCAAAGAAGCCGAGTGCGACGGTGTCAACGCCCATCTTCTTAAAGGCGAAGGACACGTCGAGGCCCTTGCCGTTAGCCGTGTAGCTGGCCGAGCCGGTGCGGACGTTCTCATCGGGCTCGAGCGGAGAGCTCGAAACCGTCATGTCGACAGCCGGGTTAGCGGTTAGCGTGTAGAACATTTACAGTACCCCCTGTATATGTGAGGGCCGCGTGGCCGGCCCATTCCAACCACGCGGTTACCTCTGATACCAAATTAGCGAGCTGCGGACTCGAGCAGTGCCTTGACCTCGGCGGCGGTGTTGCAGGCGAGCGCCTTCTCGGCGAGCTCGTCGCACTCGGCCTTGGTCCACTGGCTGATGGTCTTGCGGGCGCGCAGGATCGACGGAGCGCTCATCGAGAACTCCTCCAGGCCCCAGCTGATCAGCAGCGGCTCGAGCAGCGGATCGGCAGCGGCCTCGCCGCACATACCGACCATGATGCCGGCCTTCACGCCGCTCTCGATGATGTTCTTGAGCGAGCGGAGCACGGCGGGATAGTAAACCTGGTACAGGTTGGAGATGGTGTCGTTACCACGGTCGGCGCACATGGTGTAGCCGATCAGGTCGTTGGTGCCGATGGAGAAGAAGTCGGCGACCTCGGCCAGGCGGTCAGCGAGCAGCGAAGCGGCAGGCGTCTCGACCATGATGCCGACCTCGATGTTCTCGTTGAACTTGCGACCCTCTTCGGTCAGCTCGGCCTTGCACTGCTCGACGAGCTCCTTGACAGCCAAGACCTCCTCGACGCAGGTGACGAGCGGGATCATGATCTTGACGTCACCGAAGGCGCTAGCGCGCAGCAGAGCGCGGAGCTGGACCTTGTACTGGTCGGGATTGGCCAGGCAGTAACGCACGGCGCGGAAGCCCATGAAGGGGTTGTCTTCCTTGACCATGTGCAGATACGGAATCTCCTTGTCGCCACCCACATCGAGCGTGCGGATGATGACCGGAGCGCCCTTGAGCGCGCTGGCGACCTTACGGTAGGCGTTGAACTGCTCCTCCTCGGAAGGAAGCTCAGCAGAGTCCATGAACAGGAACTCGGAGCGGAACAGACCGATGGCCTCGGCGTCGTGATCGAGCGCGTTGGGCACGTCATCGGGGTTACCGATGTTGCAGGCGATGATCTTCTTGATACCATCGGCAGTCACGGACGGCTTGCCACGGAAGGCCTCGAGGGCTGCCTTCTCGGCAGCGAAGGCCTCGGCCTTGGCGGCACCGAGACCGAGTGTCTCCTCGTCGGGATCGGCCTCAACGATACCCTTGCCGCCGTCGACGACAACGGTCATACCGTTGCGCAGCGCGGTGCAGCTGTTGGAAACCGAAAGGACAGCCGGAATCTCAAGGGCGCGCGCAATAATCGCGGAGTGCGACGTGCGGCCACCGGTCTCGGTGACGATACCGGCAACGTGGGCCTTATCGATCGTGGCGGTCATGGACGGCGTGAGGTCGTGCACGACAACGACGGTGTTCTCAGGCAGGACGGAGAGGTCGACGACCTCCTTGCCCAGCAGCTCGGCCAGAATACCGGTGCGGATGTCGGCGATGTCGGCCGCGCGCAGACGGAACATCTCGTCGTCCATGGACAGGAACATGTTCTCGAACATGGTCGAGGTGTCCATGAGCGCCTGCTCGGCGCAGGTGCCGCCGTCAATGGCGGCGTTGATGGCATCGGTCATGCCCGGGTCCTGAGCCAGGACAATGTGTCCGCTCATGATCTCGGCCTCGGCCTCGCCCACCGTCTCCTTCATATGGTCGGCCTGAGCCTGGGTCTTCTCGCAGAAGACCGAAAGAGCGGTCTGATAGCGCTCCTTCTCTGCTGCCGAATCAGCAACCTCGTGCGGCTCAAACGTCAAGTCGGGATCGACGGCGACCATGACGGTGCCGATACCGATGCCCTCGGAAGCGTTGACTCCCTGATACATTCCCATTCCTCTCTCCGTGTCATGTGATAAAGCGTTTTGCCATATCCATGACAAAAGAGCGCAGCTACCTTACAACAGGTCACTGCGCCCCCAAATATGAACTTAGTTGTTCAACATGCGACCCGTTTGAGTTCTACTCGCCAAGACCGCTCTTGATGAGCTCGATGGCAGCAGCCAGAGCCTCGGCCTCGTCAGCGCCGTCGCACTTGACCTCGACCTCGGTACCGCAGGGGATACCAGCAGCCATGAGGGCCATCGGGGACTTGCCGTTGACCTCCTTCTCGGGGGTGACGACCGTCACGTCACAGGCGTACTTGCCCATGGTGGAGGCGAACAGACCAGCCGGACGCATGTGCAGACCCTGAGGATTAACGAGGGTAGCCTTCTCAGAAACCATAATTGACTCCTTTTTTGTGTTTAACCCCTGTCATGCATGTGGCAGGAGTCAGATTCACGACGTTGTTTATATTAACTCACATCAAACGGTTTTTCATTGTGTTTCGCACGAATTGTTGGACAGATGTCGTTCGCTGTCCGCTCGCCTGCCGGGCGGGGCGGTTAAGTTTGCTGCTCTACAGTCCTGCGCAAGACGGAAAGCACATTAAGTGCTTTCCTTTGCGTGCGGAACTCGCGACAAACTTAATTGCCCCGCCGGGCAGGCGAGCTGCGGAAACTCGGTCGGTCCAGAGCAATATCGTGCGAACGGAATTCTGGCTGAATCTCTGTTCGCATGGGAGATCCGGTTGATGGGGTCTATCTATACCCTTCTGTAAGTTGCGGTGAAATAGGGACTGAATTTGGGGTTGAATCGTTTAAACGGTCCCTATTTCACCGCAACTAATTTGGGGATGAAAAAGGCGGAGGCCCTGAAGAGGGTCTCCGCCTTATATACAGGGGGCGATGTTATTCGCGTACTGTGGAATTAGACCAGGCGGGCGTTGATCGTCTTGGCGATCTCGGCGGCGTCGGTGGAACCCTTGACGGTGCCACGGAAGTCCTCGTCCATGAGCGCCTCGGCGACCTTGGACAGGATCTTGAGGTGCGTGGTGCCAGCCTGTGCACCAGGGATGAGCAGAGCGATGGCCACGTTGACGGGAGCGCCGTCCATGGTGTCCCAACCAGTCACGCCGGACTCGTCCTTGACGACGATGACGGCAGCCTCGGTAATGGCGTCGGACTTGGCATGCGGGATGGCGAAGCCCTCCATCATGCCCGTGGTGCCCTCGGCCTCGCGGGCCAGGAAGGCGTTCATCACGGCGTCGGCGTCGCTGGCAATACCGGCCTTGACAGCCTGGTTGGAAACGAAGCTCAGAGCCTCGTCACGAGAAGCGAAGTCCTCGGCGACAAAGACGTTCTCGACCTTCACGAAGTCGGCAGCCTCGGCCTTGGGGGCCTCGACGGCAGAAGCCTTAGGAGCCTCAACCGGCTTAGCAGCGGGAGCAGCGGCAGGAGCGGCCTTCTGGTTCTTCTCGAAGTCGTACTTCTTGAAGGCCACGAACAGGATGCCACCGACCACGGCGCCGATGAGGATCGCGAGGACCCACAGCGGACCGTTCTCGACAACAGGCAGGACCAGGAAGCCGCCGTGGGGCGCCGGATCGTGGACGTTGAACATGATGGTCAGGATCGAAGCGATGGAGGAACCGAGCATCATGATGGGCATGACGGGCCAGATGTTCTTGGTCATAAACGGAATGGCGCCCTCGGTGATGTGGGTGCAACCAAGGATGAGGTTGACGATACCGGCGTCATGATCCTCCTGGCTGAAGTACTTCTTGCCGACGACGACGGCGAAGGTGGTGATCAGCGGCGGAACGATGCAGGCGGCGGAGACGGCAGCCATGAAGTTGGTGCCGAAGTTGTAGGTCTCGGTGCCGACACCGGCGGCCAGGGCCTCGGTGAGCATAGCGGTACCAGTGACGTAGGCAGCCTTGTTGACCGGGCCGCCCATGTCAAAGGCGCACATGCAGCCGATGGCAAGACCCAGGACGATAGCGCCAGAGGCGGACAGGCCCTTGAGGAAGTCCATCATGGCGGTGTTGATTGCAGCCATGGGGCCGGAGATGCCGAGCATCACGAGGCCGACGATAGCGGTCGAGAACAGCGGGTACAGGAAGATAGCCTTGAGGCCGTCCAGGTTCTTGGGCAGGCCGGAGAAAACCTTCTCGAGCAGCAGGATGACATAGCCAGCGAGGAAGCCGCCGACGATGCCGCCCAGGAAGCCGAAACCAACGCCAGCGCCGCCGGCGTCGATCATGCCGGTCTCGGCGTTAACAGGCAGGCCCTGGATGGCGATCATACCGGCGACGAAGCCGGGGACGAGCGCCGGACGCTTGCCGATGGACTCAGCGATGTAGGCGGAAAGCACGGGAACCATGAGGTTCATGGCAATGCCACCGATGATCTTGAGCATTGCGGCGAAGGTGTTGTAGTCAGAAGCCGTCGAATCGAAGGACGTAATGCCCCACAGGAACGAAACAGCGGTCAGGACACCACCGGCGACGACGAAGACCAGCATGTGGCTAACGCCGTTCATGAGGTGCTTGTAGATGACGTGGCCGATAGACTCCTTCTCCTCGACCTCATCCTCGACATCGGCAGCGGCGGCAACCGAGTCGTCGCCCTTGGCGGCGAGCGCGCGGTCGATCAACTTACCGGCGGCCTCGACGGACAGGGCCTTGGAAACACCAACGGAAACCATGGGCTTACCGGCGAATCGCTCCGCCTGGACATCCTTGTCGGCTGCGACGACGACGGCCTTGGCACCGGCGATCTCACCCTTCGTGAGCTCGTTCTCGACACCGACCTGGCCATGAGTCTCGACCTTAATGGTCAGACCGCGCTCGGCAGCTGCCTTCTCCAGCGCCTCCTTCGCCATGAAGGTGTGCGCGATACCGGTCGGGCAACCGGTGGCGGCGATGATGTCAAACTTAGCCATGTGTCCCTCCTTCTTGAGTTCTGCGCCCGCGGGCGCTCCCCTACACGCGCCTCGTAGCGCGCTTTTCCACAACTGAAAGATACCAACCTACCGTCTGCGTGAGAAGAGACAAGGCGCAATTCTCCGGTGAAAGGTTCTTTCATAACCGTAAACGGTAGGTGAAAGTTTATCATCATTGCTTGAATCGGCAAGGTGTATCTTGTAATTGAAAATGCCCGTATACTATGGCGTGCATAACACGTCTGTTTTTCATGCCAACCAGGAGCCATCCATGACCGATAGCAGCAAGAGCGCGCTCTCCCTCATTAGCACCCATAAGGGATACAGCGAATCCGAGCAGCGCATTGTCGACTATATTCTGGAGAACCAGTCCGAGGCTCCGCGCCTGACAGCCGCCCAGCTCTCACGAGCCGCCGCCACGTCGGAGGCGACCGTTTCGCGTTTTTGCCGCAAGCTCGGCTTTGGCAGCTTCCGCAGCTTTCAGTTTTCGCTGGCACGCGACCTGGAAAGTCAGCGCAACGAGGGACTGACCGACGAGGTCTCGCTCGACAACATGGAGCAGAGCCTCAAGAATATCCTTGCTGCCAAGGTGAGCGAGCTGAATGCGACGATCGACGGCATCGACCACGAAACGCTGGCAGCCGTTGTGCATGCGCTTAAGAATGCCGGAGTTATTGAGTTCGCCGCCGTGGGTAACACCAATGCTGTCGCGCTTGATGCGACGTTTAAGTTTTCGCAGCTGGGCCTGCGCTGCATGGCGAGCACCATCAGTGAAACCGCAATCGGTTTTGCGCTGACCCTGAAGCCTGGCGACGTCATCGTGCTGATTTCGAACTCCGGTAAGTCGCGCCGCCTCAACCGCATGGCAAAGGCCGCACGCGAGACGGGCGCCACGGTGGTCGTTATCAGCGGCGACAGCAAATCCCCACTCGCGCGCCTGGCCGACTATACCTTTAATACGGTGAACCACGAGGCGCTGCTCACCACAGGCGACTTTGCGTTCTCCAAAATCAGCGCCACGATGATCATCGAGGTTATCTACAACTTCCTGCTGCCCGAAATCGAGGACGCGCGCGAACACATTAGCTACTACGAAGAGCTCATCCAGCCGGACAAGGTCGTGGAGTAGTCAATTTGGGAGCCGATAGGGGCCGTCAGCCACAAAACGCGCCTATCTACTACGTTTTGACCGCAGGCGCCAACCATACACCCAAAACTAAGAAAACCGCAGGCGTTCTACCTGCGGTTTTCTTTTTACCAATATTGACATGGTTGGCGATGCCCCACTAAACGTAGTAAACAGCCACGTTTTATGGCAGGCGGTACCAGACAAGCACGTGGTGGGACAAAATTATCAGTAGTATTTGTCCCACCAACGTTGCAGGTACGGCCTAGCTCCGCGCTTCATCCAGCATCTGCTTTGCGTGGGCCAAGCTTGCCTCGGACTGATCGCCGCTGAGCATGCGGGCAATCTCGGCGGTTCGGGCATCGCCGGTTACCTCGTCCAGATGCGTCTGGGGAACATCGCCGGGCTCCTTGCTGACCACGTAATGCTTGTCGGCCATAACGGCGACCTGTGCCAAGTGAGTTACGACAATCACCTGGTGCGTGGCGGCAAGATCTGCCAGCACGCCCGCGAGGGCACGCGCCGTCGAGCCGCCGACACCGGCATCGACCTCGTCGAACACAAGTGTATCGACGCCGTCCGCGTTACCGAGGACAACCTTGCTCGCCAGCATCACACGGCTAAGCTCGCCGCCCGACGCAATGCGACGTAAGGGACGCGGCGTGAGGCCGGCACCGCTGCGATATAGCAGCTCGTAGCTCGAAGGGCCAGCGGGTGTCCACTCGGCACGCGGCAAATCGCGCGACTCCCACACGAGCTCAGCGCTTCCCATCTCCAGGCGGGCCATCTGACGGCCGACCTCATGACAAAAGCGCGGAGCGGCCGTATTGCGCGCACGCTTAAGCGCCTTGGCTGCTGCGAACAACTCGCGCTCAGCAGCACCAAGCGCCTCGCGCGCCTTTTTGATCTGCTCATCGCCATCATCAACCAGGGACAGCAGCTCTTGCGAGCGATCGCGCATGGCAAAAACATCGTCCATAGTGGGACCCCACTGACGCAACAGACCCTTGAGGTCGGAATACCGCTCACGCATGCGAGCGAGCTCGCGCGGGTCGAAGGCGATACCATCGCGATAGGCACGAAGCTCGTTCGCGCAATCCTCAAGGGAGATACAGGCGTCCGAAAGCGTATCGGCAATGTCGCCCAGTTTGCGATCGACGGTAGCCATGCGTGAAAGCTCGGCCACGGCGCCATTCACGGCATCGAGCGCTCCCCCTTCGGCGGCTAGCGATGCATGGGCATCGCTAGCTGTGGCAACCAGCACCTCGGCATGTTCGGAGCGCGGCAGCAGTTCCTCGAGTTCCTCATACTCGCCCGGTTTAGGGTCGACCTCGCCGATGCGCTCGAGCGCAAAGCGCGCCTCCTCGACGCGGCTCCCCTGCGCACGCGAGGCCTCTTCAACACGTCGAACCTCCTTGGCGGCAGCACGCGATGCCTTAAAGCAAGCGCGGTACGCATCCAGCGCCTCGAGCGCAGAGCGTCCCGCCCACGCATCGACCATCGCAACGTGATGTGCCGAATCGAGCAAGCGCTGGTGCTCGTGTTGGCCGCACAGATCCATCATCACACCAACGCGCTCCGAAAGCTCGCGCACACTGGCGATGCGCCCGTCAATCTTCACACGGCTGCGGCCCTCGGCAGAAAGGCTGCGCTGCACGGTGAAGCCCTCCGTGTCGTGCGGCCCGTCAAACAGCCGCGCCTCGACGCTGGCAAGCGTCTCGCCCTCGCGCACCGTCGACGAATCCGCACGCTCGCCCAAAATAAGCTTAAGAGCCGAGAGCAGCGCGGTCTTGCCAGCGCCGGTCTCGCCGGTCAGGACAGTCAGGCCGGCACTCGGCACCAGCGTCGCCTCGCGAATGAGTGCAATGTTAGAAACCTGCAGCTCATCGATCATGACGGACTCCGTAGAATACGCGGCTCACCGAGTTATAGAAGCTCTCGGGGCCGTAATCCAGCAGCAACACATCTCCGGGCCCGCGGCGCACCGCCACGCTCTCAACGGTGCCATCGCAGGTAATAAACTGTCCATCGATAGCGATCGCCGGCACGCTCGGACGATCATCAGACATAAAGATTTCGACGACATCACTCGGCGAAGTCAAGAAGGCACGGGCCTGAATGGTGTGCGGCGCAATGGGTACGCAGACCATGCCCGTATAGTCGGGGCTCACGATGGGGCCACCGGCACTGAGCGCGTAACCCGTAGAACCAGTCGCCGTCGAAACGACGACACCGTCACCGCGCAAGCGATCGATATGATGGCCGGAAACGGTGATGTCAAACTCGACCATATCGGACAGGGGTCCGCGCGTAAGCGCCATATCGTTGAGGGCAAACGTGCGCACAACGTCCTTCGTACCGTCATCGCGCACCGAGACGATATCCGCGGCGATGGTGGCGCGACGGCTCACGTGCAGCTCACCGGACAGGGCGTCGCTCACGACCTGCAGGATGTCGCGCTCCTCGGGGCTCGCAGCAGTTAGAAAGCCCAGGTGACCATAGGAAAGACCGAGGATAGGAATCTCACGATGGTTGAGGATGCGGGCAGCGCGCAGCAAAGTACCGTCGCCGCCGAGCGTAATGACCAGATCGGAGCCGTCAATATCAGGCGTGCTTTGAATCTTCGATCGCTGGTCGGCAGCCCATGCGACCTCATAGCCCTGACGCGTCAGCCAAAGCTCGAGCATCAGGCCGCTCTCGACCGCCTCTTGCTTGTAGTAATTGGGAACCAGAAAGACCTTCATAGCGTTGCAGCTTTCTCGCTCATAACCGATACCTGGAATTGCAGCTCATCGTCGGCGCGCTCGCCGGGGGCAAACCTCGTGCCGTACAGGAAAAACTCAACGTTTCCCTTGGCACCATGAATGGGCGACACGCAGACATCGACCGGGAACAGGCCCTTGGCAGCAAAGAGTTCAACCGCCGCCACGAGTGTATCGTGGCGCACGGCGGGATCGGTCACAATGCCGCCCTCACCCACCAGCGCCGCCGGAGCCTCAAACTGCGGCTTTACGAGCGTGCAAAACGAACCCGAAGGCTTCAGGCACGCCAGCACGGCGTCGATGATATTCGCGATACTCGTAAACGATACATCGCACACGGCCAGATCGATAGCACCGCCGTAGCCGAGCTCGGGCAACTGCGTCACATTCGTGCGCTCGTGGAGCGTCACACGATCGTCTTGGCGCAGCGACCAATCGAACTGGGCGCGACCCACGTCCACCGAGACAACGGTCGCAGCTCCGCGCTTGAGCAGGCAATCGGTAAAGCCGCCGGTAGAGCAGCCCACATCCAGACAGGCAAGGCCCGTCGGATTGATGCCAAACGCATCAAGTGCGCCTTCGAGCTTAAGACCGCCGCGGCCAACATAGGGAATGCGCCCCTTCACGTGCAGCGGCAGGCCCGGGGTCACCTTAAGGCCCGGCGAAGTCAAGCGCTCACCGCCACTCGAGACCAAGCCGGCCATAAGAGTGCGAAGGGCATCCGCGCGATCGGCGCAGATGCCCTGTGAAATCAGTTCGTCATCAAGACGCACGCGTTTCATGAATGCCATCAACCATTCGTATCCGGAGATGCGGCCTAGCTATCCTGGGATTCGTTTGCCGCATCCTCATCGTATTCCTGCTCGAGCTTGTCGGCCTCACGCGGCGTCAACTCAAACTTGTCGACCATATCGACCGCGCGGGAGCCCAGCTCAATCGCTTCGTCAAACAAATCGAGCGAACGCTCCAAGGAGGTATCCTTGGAGCGAACGGTAGCGATGATCTGATCCAGACGGTCCGAAATCTCATCAAAGTTACGGACAGAACCCTCTGGCATGGCTACTCCTCGACGGAGTCGATGTCAGCCTCGGCGGCGTCCGCATCCTCGGCCAGCACGCCAGCCTCAGCCTGAGCAACCGCAACCTTGGCGGCAGCCTCGGCAGCCTGCGCCTCCTCGCGAGCGCGATCTTCGGCCAGCAGCTCCTGGTACAGGCCCTCGCCCGGCAGCTCCTCGCTGCGAGCGATCTTGCCCAGCACGCCGTTGACGAACGACGCGGACTGGTCGGTGCCATAGGCCTTGGCAAGCTCGACAGCCTCGTTGATCACGATGGCGTCCGAGACCTCCTCGTCGGTGAGGAAACGCATCTCGTAAACAGCGATACGCAGCAGATTGCGGTCGGCGCCGGGCATGCGCATAAGATCCCAGTTCTTGGCAACGGATCGCAGAGCGCAGTCGATGCGGTCGATATGCTCGTAGGCACCGCGGCACAGCTCCAACGCATAGGGGTCGAGGGGACCCTTCGAGATCAGGAAATCACCCTCGAGGACGCGCTCGAGCGGGCTGTCCGTGGCCTCGGCCTGGAACAGCAGCTGCAGCGCCTGACTGCGGGCAAGCGTGCGCCCGCGATAAACCTTAAGGCTCAAAGGTTACTCCTTGGGGAAAACGAGGCCGTCAATGCAAACGTCAACGCGTTCGACCTCGACGCCCACCTGAGCATCGATGGCAGCGACCACGGCGGTGCGAACGGCCTCGGCGAGTTTCTTGAACGGATAGCCAAAGAACACCACGACACGCACGGTGAGTGCGAGCTTGTCGCCGACGACCTCGGCCTCGACCGCCGGCTCGGAAGCAGGGGCCTTGGACGAGAGCATCATGGAGACAAGGTTGGTGGCAAGGTCCTTGACGCCAACGGAGGCGATGCCCTCGACATCCGACACGGCGCGCGAGACGATGGCGGTCAAAACATCGGGCGAAATGCCGATGCCGTCAATCTTGATTTCCTGGGGCATGAGTCCTCCTAGAAGAGTTGGTTGCTAGACGCGGGAGACGAACTTGCCGTCGCGGGTGTCAACCTTGATGACCTCGCCCTCGTTGAGGTACATGGGGACCTGGATGACAGCGCCGGTGTCAATCGTGGCCGGCTTGGTGGAACCCTGGACGGTGTCGCCCTTAAAGCCCGGGTCGGTCTGGACGATGGTGGTCTCGATAAACATCGGCGGGGTCACGCCCATGAGCTCATCGTCGGCGAAGAGCAGCTGGCAAATGTCGTTCTCGCGCAGCCACTTGGAGTTCTCGCCCACCATGTCCTCGGGAACGGGAACCTGCTCATAGGTCTCGTTGTCCATGAAGATGTAGTCGGCGCCATCGTTGTAGAGGTACTGGAACTCACGGGTGGTGAGCATAACGCTCTCGAACTTGGTGCCGGCGTTGCAGGTGTTCTCGACGACGCGGCCGCTCTTGATGTCGCGGGTCTTGTAGCGCACAAACGCGCCGCCCTTGCCCGGCTTGACATGCTGGAACTCGACGATGGTGTAGACCTTGTCCTTGATGCGGAGACCGAGGCCGTTCTTGAAGTCGGCGGTAGAAATGGTAGGCATAGCGACCTTTCTTGTTATGGGCAGAACGCACAAGCGTCCAAATTACATACGACAGAAATTATACACTTGCAGACGGCGCCTGCAGCGAGCGCATAAAAAGAGAACGCGGGGCGTCCGAATCGATCCGAACGCCCCGCCCCAAAAATCTATCGAAATGGGCTAGCAATCGATGACGTGCAGGTCGTGCGGGGTCTTGGTGAAGGGCTCGTATCCGTTCTCGGTGACCACGCCGTAGTCCTCAAGGCGCACGCCGCCCACGCCGGGCAGGTAGACGCCGGGCTCCATGGTGACAACCGAGCCGATCTCGATGATGTTCTTGCTGCGGTTAAAGTTGGGCAGCTCGTGAATGTCGATGCCCACGCCGTGGCCCAAGCCATGGTTATAGTAATCGCCATAGCCGGCATCGCCGATGATCTTCTTGGAAAGCTTGAAAATGTCGTTGCCCTCGACGCCCGGATGGATGGCGGCGATGCACTCCTCGTGCGTACGGCGCACGAGCGCGTACAGGTCGAGCTGCTCCTGCGCGGGCTCGCCCATCACGACGGTGCGCGTCATATCGGAACGATAATCGCAGTAGCCCGCGCCGTAATCCATGAGGACAAAGTCGCCCTTCTCGATCACGCGGTCGCTCGGCACGGCATGCGGGTTGGCGGTGTTGGGACCGCTCGCCACGATGGAGCCGAAGGCAAGGCTATCGGCGCCGTTGGCGAACATAAAGTTCTCGAGCTCGTTGCGAACCTGCTTCTCGGTCATACCGGGCTTAATAAAGCCGAGCATGTGCTGGAAGGCGGCATCGGTGATCGACTGCGCATGGCGCATGAGCTCAATCTCCTCGGCGTCCTTGATGGCGCGCATCTTGCGGATATCGTCGTGCATCAGCGGCAGCATACAGGCGACGGAACGGTCCTCCAGGCCGCGCTGAATACACTGGTAGAAATTAATCTGCATATCGTCCTCGACAGCGCAGACGCGGCATTTGTTGGCCGCGATCTTGCCGGCGACCCAACCGGGGATGGTGCCCTCATCCATGTCGTAGACCCAAGGGCTGCCGGCGGGCGTGTTCTCCTCAAAGCTGTTGAGGTAGCGCGAGTCGGTATGGAACAGGCACTGGTCAGCCGTAATAAACGCCGCGTGCGGGAACTCGAAGGTGTAGTCGAAGACGCCCTTCACGCCCGTGAGCCAACGAAGATTGGCCTCGTCGCGTACCACGATAGCGTCGTAGCCGCGCTCGACCATCAGGGCACGGACACGTTCGATACGACCGGCAGGACCGGCAGCAAACTCAGACATGCAGATTCCTTTCTTATTGTCTCTATAAAGACGGGACGGGTCTCAACCGAACGTCGGAATCGCATGCGAACCGCAACCGATTGGAAACCCGTCCCTCAACATGATACGAAAGACGATGGATGTCAATAAATCTTAGAGAAGTTCTTTGCGAGAAGCCAAGTAAGCGTGAGCATGGCGCTCAAGAACCTCGTCCTCAACGCTCGTTAGGCGAATGGCGCCGAGTGCCGCGGGCAGCGGCAGCATGCTGCGATTCGAGCGAGCGAACTGCTGCCTGCGGAACTCCTCGATATATGCGGCAGGCTCCAGATCGAGGGCAAGTTCCTCGATACCAAAGTCCTCTAGGCAGTCATCGACCTCAAAGACGTAATCGATATCGAAGTCGCAGGCATCATGTGCTAGGCGCGCCTCAAAGCGCATGCCCTCGGACAACAGCTGGTAGGCAGGAACCTGCGAAGCAGCATCGCCCAAGCAAGCGCGCAGGGTACGCTCCCCCGTCTTGCCAAAATCGAGCGCATGGCGGGCGCTCGGGTTCGTGGCCATCAGTACGTCCTTGCGGGCAGTCTGAGACCATTGAACTGCATTGACGAGCGCGACCTCCTCGCCCGCGAGAATCTCGGGAACGGTCTCAGTAAACTGATTCCAGCGGGACTTGCTGCTCGAAAGCATGGTGCCAACAAGCACCACATAGCCGAACTTGAGGTACTCGGGGTCCGCCTCGCGAACAAGGTCGAGGTCACACACGACCAAGCCCGGCTCAGGACGGAACGCGATAGCGGGAAGCGCATTCGCCGGCGAGGCGACGAGCGGCTTCATGGTCGTCGCGACCGTGAGCATGGCGTCGAAGGTCGTCGGCAGCAGCGCGCACTCGGTTCGGCCACACCACTGGTTGGCGCACCAGCTAACAACCGAGCAGGTTGCGGCATCGCCAACGGCGACAACCAGATCGTCGCAGGTAACGCCGTTGGCAGACAGGGCGCCAAAGATCGCATCGGCATCGGCCAGCGTGGCACCAGCAGGCGAAACCTCGAGGACTAGCGGCGACACGGCAAAACCGGCGTCGACCAGCGCATGCTCGACGACTTCACCAAAACGCTCGGATGTGGCGGTGTTCCAAACGACCATCGCGCGCTTAGGCTTGCCCACGGCCGAGGCAAACATACGCGACAGTTCATCGAACGCGCCCAATCCGACGCGGACATCGACGCTGCGGTTTTGGAAATTGATCAGTTGACGGCGAATCATAGCAGCCCACGCTCCAAAAGCATCTCGGCACAAAGGTAGGAAACGTCCTCGAAGGACTTGTTGCGAATATCAAGGGTAAGGTCGGCGGCCTGGCGATACAGCGGACGGCGATGCTCAAACAAGCGCGCGGCATGCTCGGGCGAGCGGAAATCGGGGCGCGTGTCGGACCGACGAATCTGGCGAATCGAATCCTCAAAGTCGCCCTCGAGGTACACGCACGTACCCATTTCGTGCATCAGCTCAATATTCACCGGCGTCTCGACAATGCCGCCCCCGCACGAAACCAACAGACTGCGCTCGCTTTGGAGCGAACGGAGCGCCGAGGTCTCGAGCTCGCGAAAACGATCCTCACCCTCGGTCTCAAAAATCTCGGTTACCGACTTGCCGCAACGGCGGACGACTAGGCGGTCGGTATCGATAAAACGCCGCTTGAACATAGTGCCGACGTTGCGCGCGAGCGTCGATTTGCCCGCGCCCAAAAAGCCGATAAAGAAGATATGGTCGCAGCCGTGTTTGGTGTGCTGGGACATGACGAGACCTATTCCTCGCAGGGAAGGTCGCGCAGGGCCCGGCGCTCAAAGATACGGAAGATCTGCGTATACCACAGGTCCTGCGTGGCCTGCGGCTTTACCAGGATGGTATCGACGCCGGCGAAGTTGCCGCTCCACACGTCCGTGTAGAGCTGATCACCGATCAGCACCGCCTCGTCGGCCGTGGCGCCGAGGCGCTTAAGACCCGCCTTGAGGGCAAACGGCGCCGGCTTCATGGCGTGGCTGATGGCCTCGAGTCCCAGCTCGCGTGCAGAGCTCATGACCTGGTCGCGATGCCAGTTGTTGGACACCATGCACAGCTTAAAGCCTTTGGCGCGGGCGGCATCGAGCCAAGCGGAAACCGCGGCGGGAACCTGCTCGGTGTCGCGCGGCACCAGGGTGTTATCGCGATCGAGCAGAATGGCGCGTTTGCCGTCGGCCCACAGGGCATCAAGGTCGATGCGATCGACCGAGGCAACGTATCGTTTGGGGCTAAAAATCCTCATGCTAATTCCAAGACTGTTGATGCTCTTCGTAGGTTTGCGAGAAGTACTCCTCGTCCTGCGTAATGTAGAAATACAGGTCATCGGAGTCGGTCGGCTCAAGCGTGGCCTTGAGTGCCTCGAGCGACGGAGAGCAGATGGGCGTGGGCGGCAGGCCCTCATGCTTATAGGTGTTATACGGGCTATCGCTCTGCAGGTCGTCGGCGGTAACCTCGCCACCGGTGACATACATCATGGTCGCATCGCTGTTGAGATAGCGCAGACCGTCGAGCTTGCCGGCAAGGCGGTTGTAGAAGACCGAGGCCACGTGCGCACGTTGATCGGCGTTGAGGCCCTCGCGCTCAACGATAGAGGCCAAGTTGACGATGTCGTAGTCGGACATCTCCACACCATAGCGCTCCTTGATCTTGGCTTCGCAGCTCGCAAAGTCAAGCGACTTGTACTCGGTCTTAAACTGATCGAGCATAGCGCGAATCACGTCATCGGCCGTCGGCGAATCGCCCAACGAATAAGTCTTGGGGGACAAGAAACCCTCAAGCGAGTCGTTGGCGGCGCCCTTAAGGAAGCTATAGTCGTCCACGTAGTTGGAGGCCTTAGCCTGGTTGAGGAAGTCTTCCTTAGAGATGCCATCGTAGGCCTGGGCCACACGGTCGGCGACTTGATCGACCGTCAGGCCCTCAGGGATAGTTAGCGCATTGGAGCCCGCGTTGGGACCTTCCATGAGCTGCTGAACAACCTTGGTCGCGTCCATGAGTGTGGTGAACAAATAGGTACCAGGCTTGAGCGACATATCGGCGTTGAGCTTTTTCACCGCCGCATAGTAATCCTTGGGATTCTCGACGATATGGTTCTCGGAGAGAATCGAGGCGATCGTATCGCCCGAAGCACCGTCGGGAATGGTTACCGTAACCTGCTGACCAGCCGTGACCTTCGTATCCTCACCGGCAAAGAAGCCCTTGACGGCCGGCACGACAAAGAAAACGATCGCGACAAGCGCAAGCACCGCCACCACAACGCCGATGATCATGGGAACCGGAGAGCTCTTCTTTTGAGCACCGCGACGAGTATGCGTGTTGTAGCTCGAGCGGGTCGCCGGAGCAACGCCATGCGAACCGCGGGCGTGATGCGAATGCGATTGGGGGGCCTGCGTTCGCTGGGTAGGTGCCTGCTGCTTAAAGCGGGTACCGCCTGCAGGCTGGGCCGTACGAGCAGTGGGCTGCTGAGCCGCGTGAGAAGCCGGATGCTGAACCGAACGAGCAGAAGGCTGCTGACCCGTCCGTTGAACAGGTTGGGCCGAATGAGAGAAGGACTGCACCGGGCGCGCGGCAGGCTGAGCTGCGCGCTGCGTCGGCTGTGCCGGACGCTGGCCAGGCTGGGCAGGGCGCGACGCCGGCTGACGTGTACGATTCGGCTGGCGCGGATCGGAAGCACTAGGCATGCGAAACCTCCTCGTTTTTACGATCGAGCCACGTCTGCAAAAAAAGGCTGGCGGCAATCATGTCGATCTTGCCCCTCATCTGCTTTTCGTTGAGGCCCTGCTCGCGCAGGATACGCTTGGCCTCTTGCGAGGACAGACGCTCGTCCTCAAACTCCAGCGGAAGATCGAGCTCGTCGGCAATCTTTTGCGCCACGGCGGCAACGCGCTCGGCTTGGGGGCCGGGCTCACCGGCCATGGTCAGGGGACGTCCGCTTACCAGGATGTCGGGCTCATAGTCTTCGACCAGGTAGCGGAACGTCTTGGCCATACCGGTGACCTCGGCGGCCGGGAACACCTTGACGGGCATCGCCATCTTGCCATCACGGCTCGAGACGGCGATGCCAATCCTGGTCTCCCCTATGTCCAGCGCAAGCGCGACCACAGTGACTTCTTAGATTCTTAGGCGCCGAGCGCGGTCTTGGCGGCCGCGAGGGCATCGGCGATGCCGGCAGCATTCTTGCCACCGGCCTGGGCCATGTTGGGACGGCCACCACCGCGACCGTCGACCAGACCCGCGATCTGCTTGATCACATTACCGGCGTGGAACCCGGCCTTCACGGCGTCATCGGAGCCGGCAGCGAGCAGGGCCGGAGTGCCCTTCTCAGTCACGCTGGCGACGACACAAGCGACAGGGCCGGCGACCTTCTGGTGCACGGTATCCCATACGTTGCGCAGGTCGGCAGCCTCAAGGCCCTGGAGCTCAGCAAC
This sequence comes from uncultured Collinsella sp., assembly GCA_902490325.1. Taxonomy (GTDB): domain Bacteria; phylum Actinomycetota; class Coriobacteriia; order Coriobacteriales; family Coriobacteriaceae; genus Collinsella. The sequence goes on from CABUDJ010000024.1 coordinate 20,878, forward strand.
GACGAGCTTGTAGCCACCGAGCTCGACAGCACCCTCGATGGCGCTGGAAATGGCGTCGGAGGAACCACCGGTCAGAGCCTTTTTGAGCTTGTTGGACGTCTCGCGCAGCTCGACCTGCAGGTTCTCCACACGGGCGGGAACCTCGTCGACGCGGCACTTGAGCGCAGCAGCGGCGGCGTCAACGAGTGCCAGGCGGTCGGCCATATAGTCGAGAGCACCCTTAGAGGTCACGGCCTCGATACGGCGGACGTTCGAGCCCGTAGAGGACTCGGAAATAATCTTGAACAGGCCGATCTCGGCGGTGTTGGCAGCGTGCGTGCCACCGCAGAGCTCGCGAGAGAACGGCTGGTCCTCGGCGCCCACGGAGACGACGCGGACGACATCGCCGTACTTCTCTCCAAACAGAGCAACAGCGCCGGCAGCCTTAGCCTCGTCGATGCCCATAACACGGGTCACGACCGGCTTGGAGGCGAAGATCTGCTGGTTGACCAGGTCCTCGACAGCCTTGAGCTGCTCGGAGGAAAGGGCCTCGAAGTGCGTAAAGTCAAAGCGCAGGTGCTCGGGCGTCACCAGCGAGCCGGCCTGGGAGACGTGCTCGCCCAGGACCTGCTTAAGGGCAGCGTCGAGCAGGTGCGTGGCGGTGTGGTTGCGGCGCAGGAAGCCACGGCGCTCGGCGTCGAGAGCGGCGGTCACAGCGGCACCGACAGTCAGCGTGCCATCGGCAACGTGCGCGACGTGGGCATACAGGCCGTTGTGGTTCTTGGTGTCGGCAACGGTCAGCACAACACCCTCGGCGGAAAGCTCGCCGGCGTCGCCCTGCTGGCCACCCATCTCGGCATAGAACGGGGTGCGGTCGAGCACGACCTCGACGTCCTCACCGGCGGCAGCGGACTCGACGGACTCGCCGTTGCGCACGATGGCGACAACTTTGGCGCCCTCGATCACATCGTTGTCATAGCCGTCGAACTCGGTCGCGGCGACCTTATCCGAAAGCTCGACCCACACGTCGTTGAAGCTGCCCCAGGCATCGCCCTTGGCGTTGGCGCGGGCGCGGGCCTTCTGGTCCTCCATGCAGGCAGTAAAGCCGTCCATGTCGACGTCATGACCGGCGGTGCCGGCGATCTCGACGGTCAGGTCGATGGGGAAACCGAAGGTATCGTGCAGCTTAAAGGCAACATCGCCCGGAAGAACGGCGCCCTCGGCGAGCGCGGCCAGGGCCTCATCCAGGTAGACGCGGCCGTTGTCGAGCGTCGTGGAGAAGCGCTCCTCCTCGGAGGCGACGATGCCCTTGACGAGCGCGACGTTCTTGAGCAGCTCAGGATAGGCCTCGCCCATCTGAGCGTTGACCTCGTCGATGAACTTGGTCAGGAAGGCACCCTCGATGCCCAGCAGACGGCCGTGGAACACGGCACGACGGAGCAGGCGACGCAAGACGTACTCGCGGCCCTCGTTGCCGGGCAGGATGCCGTCCGAGATCATGAAGTCGACGGCGCGGGAGTGGTCGGCGATGATGCGCAGGGAGCGGCTGGCGCCGGAGTAATCGTCGGCGTCATAGGTCTTGCCGCTAATCTCCTCACCGAGCTTGATGAGGTGCTGCATCAGATCGCCGTCGTAGTTAGCGGTCTTGTGCTGCATGATAGCGGCCATGCGCTCCAGACCCATGCCCGTATCGAGGTTGCGGTGCGGCAGCTCCGGCATGGAGCCGTCCTCCTGGCGGTCGTACTGGGTAAACACGAGGTTCCAGAACTCAAGGAAGCGGTCGCAGTCGCAGCCGGGCTTGCAGTCGGGGCTGCCGCAACCGACCTCCTCGCCCATGTCAAAGTAGATCTCGGAGCACGGACCGCAGGGGCCGGTGGGGCCAGCGGCCCAGAAGTTGTCGTCCTCGCCCAGACGCGAGATATGATCCTCGGCAACGCCCAGGGAGCGCCACACGTCGTGGGTCTCGTCGTCCTCGGTAAAGACGGTGAAGTACAGGCGGTCGAGCGGCAGCTTGAACTCCTTGGTGATGAGCTCAAAGGCCCAAGCGCAGGCCTGCTGCTTGGAGACGCCGCCAAAGGAGAAGTCGCCGAGCATCTCAAAGAAGGACAGGTGACGGCCGTCCTCGCCGATGCAGTCGATGTCGTTGGTGCGGACGCACTTCTGGCAGGAGATCGCGCCGATCTCCTTCATGGTCTTCTTGCCCTGGTAGTACTCCTTAAACTGGTTCATGCCGGCGTTGGCAAGCAGCAGCGAAGGATCGTCGGGGACGAGGGACGAAGAAGGATAGAGCTTAAGACCGCGCTCCTCAAAGAAGTTGAGGAACTTGGAGCGAATCTCGGCCGTAGTCATTGACGGGTAGTCAGCACTCATAGAGGGAATCTCCTCGGTTTCACATCGAAACAGTTCAAACGTAACGATATTACCATCCCACCGCGCCTGTGCAAAAAAGAGGGCCGCCAAACAGCGACCCTCCAGCGAAAGTGCATGTTATTTAGGACTAAGCAATCCTTTGAAAAAAATGGGTTTGGTAAAATGCTATATAAGAACCATCCGGAAGGAGCGATCGATGAAAAGCAAACGATTTGTCCTGAATGCACTTCTGGTAGTGGCACTTTTAGCGCTCTTGGCCTTCTCCCAATGGTACGCAAACCAACCAGCATTTGGCTACGTACTGTATGCAGTGACGTCCGGCGACAACGCTTATTGCACTCTACGCGCAATTGACGTTCTCTATTTCTATGTAGCCGGCCCCTTATCAATCGCTTTGCTCGTGTTTCTTGTCTTTTACAACATCAAGAAACGCTAACGGGACCTATTTGGAATCCGAATCGTCCATGGAGCCGTCGATGCCGGTTTTGGTGTCGTCGTCCGTATTGGAATCGTCATCCTTGGCGAAGGGGTTCTTGAAAAAGCCCGTCGCGTCGGGCTGAAGACCCGACAGCTTAATCCAGGGATTATCGAGTTCTGGTTTGGGCATAGCCTTAGCCTCCGGCGCAGTCTCGTTGCCGATGAGCTCGGACTCATAGATGAACGTATCGTCTCCAAGCGCGTCATAGGCGGCGACCGGGTTGCCCTCGGCATCGCGATACGGCGTTCCCTTAAACACGGCGCCGTCGTATGCCACGAGCTGGCGGCCGGTCTCGTTCTCAAAGTAGTAGACGAAAATGCCCTTGAGGGCCGCGCACAACGGGATGGCGATGACCATGCCGATGGGGCCCATGAGTGCCGAACCAATAACGAGGGCCGTCAGACTCATGATGGGATGCACCTGGACCGAGCTCTGCATGACCTTAGGCGAAATGACGTTGTCGGTGACATTTTGTGCCACCATAGTCACGATCAAGGTCCACAACGCCAGCATAGGGCTGAACATAAAGCCGAGCACCGTGGCAATCGCAGCACTCACCCAGGGACCGACAACCGGGACCAAATGCATAATGCCGGTGAAGATGGCCATGAGTGCTGCGTATGGATGGCCAATGAGCGTAAAGCCGATAAAGGCAAGGATGCCACCGCAGATGGACGTCACGACCATGCCACGCATATAGCCGCCGACCGAGCGCGAAAGAATCGCGACCATAAAGCGGTACGAGGTCTCCTTTTCCTGACCGATGATTGTGCAGACCTCGTGGTGCATGCGGGGATAATCGCAGGCAAGCCAGTAAGCAAGCACCAAGCCCAGGAAGATAACAAACAGCTGCGAGGCCGTATTGGTAATGAGCGGGAATACACCGCGGCCAAGCTCGGCGGCAATCTGTGAGACATACTTGGACGCCACCGTGACGAGCGAAGAAAGGTTATCGTCCAGATACTCCTTGAGCGGCGTGTTATTGAGCGTCTTGGCATGCGAGATCATCTCGTTGAGGTCGCCACCAGCAACACGAAGCTGCTCGGGCAGGCGGCTCAGGACTTCCATGATCTGACCAAAGAGAATCGGCGACAAGATGCAAACGACGCCGACGAGCACGGCAACGACCACAATAAGCGCAACAAGCGAACCGATGCCGCGATTCACGCCATGGTGCTCAAGCCAATTGGTGATCGGCGACATCACAAAAGCGATGATGGAACCGACTGCCAAAAACTCGATAACCGGCGCCAGGATGCCCATAAGGTTAAAGATGACGGCGGCGATGACAATGCAGCCGACGACGCCCCAAATGCGCAACGTCAGAATACGGGTATCGCGCAGCGTTCGGTCGGTTTGTTGGGGGTGCTCATTCATGAACGAACCATCACTCCGTCGGGGTCGATCTTGTCCTGAATCTTCTTAAGGGTACGACGCAGCAGACGCGAGACCTGTACCTGCGAGATGCCCAGCTTCTTGGCAATCTCGATCTGGGTCATGCCCTTCACAAAGCGCAGCTCGATTACCTCGCGCTCGCGCGGCGAGAAATCGCGGATGGCTTCCTCGATTACCAGGCGATCATCGGTAAAGTCGAGCTCGTTGTCGTCGTCGGCGTAGCGATCGAGAATCGAAGGCGCATCGTCGGAGTCGGACGCGCCGGGAGCCTCGATAGGCACCGAGGTATAGGCCGAGGACGATTCCATGGCTTCGAGCACCTCGTCGACGGTCACGCCCAGGTAATCGGCGATTTCCTCAACCTTGGGCGAACGCTGTAGCTCGTTGGTGAGCTTGTCGGTAGCCTGGTTGACCTTGGCAGAGAGCTCCTGCAGACGACGCGGCACGCGCACGCTCCAGCCCTTATCGCGGAAGTGGCGCTTAATCTCGCCCAGGATGGTGGGCGTGGCAAACGTCGTGAACTCAAGTCCGCGTTCAGGGTCAAAGCGGTCGATAGCCTTAAGCAAGCCCAGATAGCCGACCTGCAAAAGGTCATCGAGCGGCTCGCCGCGATTCTTAAATTTGTTGGCAAGAAACCTTACCAGGTTCATATGGGACATGACGAGCTGCTCGCGTGCGTCCGGATCACCGGTCTCTTTATAGCGACGAAAAAGCTCGCGGGGCCGTGTATGCCG
>CABUDJ010000025.1 GCA_902490325.1 uncultured Collinsella sp.
GTGCCCGCTTCCCCCGAGAACAATTATCAGTGCAGGTAGACGGCTTGCCGATTTTCGGTAAAACCAGGCATGGTCGACCCATACGGTTCAAACGTAGTAGATAGGTCATTTTCGTGGCGCGGCCCCAAAACAGTCTTTTAGGACGGGTGGTATCCTTGGTAGCTCTGTGCTGCAAACGCACCTCAAACGCAAGGAGTCCCATGGATCTTATCGCCCAGCTCGCCCACGAGCTCAACCTTAAGGCTGACAACATCGAGGCGGCCGTCAAGCTCATCGACGAGGGCAACACCATCCCCTTTATCTCGCGCTACCGCAAGGAAGCCACGGGCGGCATGGACGACGTCGCCCTGCGCGCACTCGACGAGCGCCTGTCCTACCTGCGCAATCTTGAACAGCGCAAAGAGGACGTCATTCTACTCATCGACGCCCAGGGCAAACTCACGCCCGAGCTCGAGCAGCAGATTCGCGAGGCCACGCAGCTCCAGCGTGTCGAGGACCTCTACAAGCCCTACCGCAAAAAGCGCATGACCCGCGCGCAGAAGGCCCGCGAGGCAGGCCTGGAGCCGCTTGCCAACATGATCATCATGCAGGCTTCCGCCAAGGGCAGCGCACTCGACGCCGCCGCGGCATACGTCAACGAGGAAGCCGGCTTCGACACGCCCGAGAAGGCGCTCGCCGGCGCCGCCGACATCGTTGCCGAGACGGTGGCCGAAGACCCTGAGAACGTCGCCGACCTGCGCGCCTTTACGCAAAACACCGCCGATATCGTCGTCGAGGCTACCGACCCCGCCGAAAAGACCCCCTATGAGCCGTACTACAGCTATGATGAGCCACTGCGCCGTATACCCAACCACCGCGTGCTGGCTATCGACCGCGGTGAACGCGAGGGCAAGCTCCGCGTGCGCGTAAACGTCGACGGCGCTGCCGCCACGGCACGCCTCGGCAGCCGTTGGCCCCGCCGTCAGGGCGTGTTTGCTCCCATCTTCGATGCCGCCATCGCCGACGGCTACAAGCGCCTCATGGCCCCCTCGCTGGAGCGCGAGGCCCGCGCCAAACTCACCGTTCGCGCCCAGACCGAAGCCATCAACGTCTTTGCCAAGAATCTCGAGGGCCTGCTCTCGGCACGCCCCGTGCGCGGCGCCCGCGTGCTCGCGCTCGATCCGGGCTACCGCACCGGCTGCAAGGTCGCCGTCATGGACGAAACCGGCAAGCTGCTCGACCACGGCGTGGTCTATCCCACCAAGCCGCGCCACGACGTCGCCGGCACCAAGCGCGAGCTCGCCCGCCTCGTCAAGAAGGACGGCGTCAACACCATCGTCATCGGCAACGGCACCGCCAGCCGCGAGACCGAGGAAGTCGTCTCGGAGTTCATCGCCGAGCAGGCGCCTGGGCTGCGATACACCATCGTCAACGAGGCCGGCGCGTCGGTGTACTCCGCCTCCGAGCTCGCCAGCCAGGAATACCCCGACCTGGACGTCACCGTGCGCGGCGCCATGAGCCTGGGCCGCCGCCTGCAGGACCCGTTGGCAGAGCTCGTCAAGATTCCGCCCCAGTCCATCGGCGTGGGCCAGTACCAGCACGACCTTGACCAGGCTGAGCTCTCGCGCACCCTGGGCCACGTGGTGGAGGACGTCGTCAACCGCGTGGGTGTCGACGTCAACACTGCGAGTGCGAGCCTGCTGGGATACGTATCGGGCATCACGCCGAGCGTGGCCAAGAACATCGTGGCCTACCGCGAGGAAAACGGTGCCTTCACCGATCGCCGCCAGCTCAAGAAGGTCCCCAAGCTGGGACCCAAGGCATATCTCAACGCTGCAGGCTTTTTGCGAATTAGCGGCGGTAAGAACCCGCTCGACGCAACGAGCGTCCACCCCGAAAGCTACGAGGTGGCCACGTCCGTCTTGGAACGCGCCGGCGTTAAAGCAAGCGAGCTCAGCCGCGGCGGCGTGCCCGACATCGAGCGCCGCCTGGGCAGCATCTCGGCGCTGGCAAGCGACCTGGACTGCGGCACCCTCACGCTCATCGACATTGTCAACGAGCTCAAGAAGCCCGGTCGCGACCCGCGCGACGACGCGCCCGAGGTGGTCTTTAGCCGCTCGGCACTTTCCATCGACGACCTAGAGCCCGGCATGGAGCTCAAGGGCACGGTGCGCAACGTTGTGGACTTTGGCGCCTTCGTCGACGTGGGCGTGCACCAGGACGGCCTCGTGCACATCTCCAAGCTGGCCAACCGCTTCGTCAAGCACCCGAGCGACGTGGTGCGCGTCGGCGACACGGTAAAGGTGTGGGTGGAAAAGGTCGATCGCGACCGCAAGAAGATCTCGCTCACCATGGTGCAGGGGAAGTAGACCACCTAAAGCAAGGGTACCCCCTACAGCGGCGTGCAAAATCGCGAGTATTCTGCAATTTCTGCCGCTCCGAACGCCCCTCAGAGGCAATATAGTCAAAAACAGCCCCCGTTTTAGCATCATCAGAGCCAAAACGGGGGCTGTTCCGTGCTTTATCTAGCTGGTAAAAGCCTTTACCTTGCTGAATACTCTCAATTTTGCACGGCGCAGGCGGGGGTACCTTTGCCCACGGCAGGATATGGAAACCAATCACCAACCTACTGGCAAGTTCGTGTCGGCAGCCCCGGCCTTTCCTTTGCCTGGCGCGACCCTCGCGAAGCGCGTGAGCGATAGGGAAAGGAAAGGCCGGGGCGAACAACCCTCGGAGCAGCCAGTGCTCACGTTACGGCAGGATATGGAAACCGAGTGCCGCGATATCTTTGGCAAAGCCGCGCACGGTGTCGAGCGAGACCTCGTACGGGTCGCGGCCGATGTTCTTGCGCTTGGCCAGGATGCTGTTGGGCACCGTGATGATTTGGCAACCGCAGGCTTCGGCCTGGTAGATGTTGATGAGCTCGCGTGTGGACGCCCACAGGACCTCGCAGTTGGGCTTGGCGGCGGCCTTCTTGACCGACTCCGTCATAAACGGAATGGGATCGACGCCGGTATCGGCGATACGGCCGGCAAAGAGCGAGATGATTGACGGCGTCTCGGCGTCAACGGCCTCGACCATCTCGTCGACCTGCTCGGGCGTAAAGATGGTGGTGACGTTGACCTTGATGCCGTCGGCCGAAAGCCTGCGGACCAGCTCGGCGGTGGACTCGCCCTTGGTGGTCACGCATGGAATCTTGACGTAGACGTTCTCGGCCCAGGTAGCGATCTCGCGAGCCTCGACCTCCATGGTCTCGACGTCGTCGGCAAAGACCTCAAACGAGACGGACACATCGGTAATGTGGGTCAAGACCTCCTTGGCAAACGCGCGATAATCCGTCACGCCGCCCTTCTTCATAAGGGACGGGTTGGTCGTGAAACCCTGAACGTTGCCGTTCTCGTACATGTCGAGCATGCCTTCGAGGTTTGCACCGTCAGCGAACACCTTGATTGCCATCTGCCTGATTCCTTTCGTTAGCATACGGCCGATAAACTGCTAAACACTTTACCTACGTTTATCAAGGCGTGAACTGCGGTTTTTTATCTTCTCGGCGAACGGTATAAACACCTCAGTGTTTGGATTGATAAATCGATTGAGCATGCAAAAGCAAAGAGTCGCAGTTTGAGCAAACGTCAGAACGCGGGATTCATTAGATGAGGCCGAAATGCTGCATCGCTGTGACGGTGCCGTCGTGTGCGACATCGTCGGTCACGTAGTCGGCGACCGCCTTGACCTCGGGCATGGCGTTGCCCATGGCGACGGCTGTCTCGACGGCAGCGAGCATGCCCAGGTCGTTGCCCGAATCACCAAAGCCAAAGGTGCGCGCATTTCCCTCGCGGCCCAGATACGCCAGTGCTCGCGCCACGCCCACGCCTTTGTCAATGCCCTTGGGGCTCAGCTCGCGATTCTGACCACCGGTATTGCACAGCTCAAACTCGCGATTGATAAAGCCGTCATCGTTGGCTACGCGAGCCAAACTGGGCGCAGTGAGGCCTACCTTGCCCACGCGCAGACTGCCGTCGACGCGCATCTCCTCGGTGCTGTGCGCCACAGAAGTGCCGATCAGAGACGACTGCTCAACACCCGCGGGTTCCAGGGCAAAAGTAGCCACGTTGGTCTCGAAAAAGGCCTCAATCCCTGCCGCGGCCATACGGCGTGCAAGCTCCTCGATAACGTCCTCGCCAAAGCAGTCCTCGTGTACCACGCGTCCCTCGACCTCGAGCGTGGCGCCTGCCATGGCAACGATGCCCGCGGGATCGAGCGCACGCAAGCTGTCCGCGATGAGCCACAGGGGACGACCCGTGCAGATAAATGCCTGGTGTCCCGCGTCGCGCAGACGATGAAACGCCTCGACGACCGTCTGCGAGGGGTGAACCGCCGAAAAGTCCTTGTCGGTCATGTTGTCGGGATCGAACGACGTCAGCGTGCCGTCCACGTCAAAAAAGAGCACGGCGGAATCGGGGCACGCATCAATCATATGGGTTCCTTTCGGGGGCGAGAGTAAACGAAGTATCCATCATATAATGGAGCGACGCAACCAGAGAGGTCACCCATGGAATTTTACGCAAGCTGCCCCGAGGGCTTTGAGTCCGCACTCGCCGATGAGCTTAAACGCCTCGGACTTTCGCATGTCCGCCGCCTGAAAGGCCGCGCTACATTTGAGGGCGAGCTCGAAGAAGGCTACCGCGCCTGTCTGTGGTCGCGCCTGGCGAGCCGCGTGTTCGTGGTACTCGGGCGCTTTGAGGCGCAGGATGCCGATGGGCTGTACGACGGCGTTTACGACATCGCTTGGGAGACCATCATCCGCCCCGGCGCCACCATCGCCATTACCGCCCGCGGCGTGACCGAGCAGCTGCGCAACACGCGCTTCTCGGCCCTGCGCGCCAAGGACGCGCTGTGCGACCGTCTGGCCGAGACCACAGGACGTCGCGCCGATGTCGACGCCGCCGATCCCGACGTTCACCTGCTGCTTTCGCTGCGTCAGCGCCGCGCGAGCATAAGCCTGGACCTTTCGGGCGACCCGCTGTTCAAGCGCCTGCCGCCCGCCGCGACCCGCGCCGGCGAGGGCACTCACGTGCTGCGCCCCGACTACGCCGCCCTGGTGCTGGCGCAGGCCGGCTGGACCGCACTGTGCGAGCGCGAGTTGACGGTCGACGATTACGAGGACGAAGCCCTTCCTACGCTGATCGACGCCTCGTGCGCCGGCGGCGGTCTGTTGTTGGAGGCCGTGAATATTCTGACCGACCGCGCCCCGGGCGCCGCACGCGAGCGCTGGGGCTTTGAGGGCTGGCAGCTGCACGACGCCGCTCTGTGGGAGCAGTTGCTTGCCGAGGCACGCGAGCGCGAGGCGGCAGCACGCGAGCGCCAGGCACGCATCGTGGCCGTGGATGTTGACCCCGCCGCCCGCAAGACCGCTGAGCGCATGGTCAAGTGCGCCGGCTACAAGCGCTTTGTCGATTTTTGCGCCGCCAAGTCCGCAACCGTACTGGACCACGCGGGCGCCGTCGCCGGTGCCGCCGTGGTCGCAGACACCACCGAGACCCCGCTTTCGCTCATGCATGACGCCATGACGCTGGTCGGTGAGCTGCGCCGCGCGCCCGAGCTTGCCGCGGCGCCGGTCGCCGCGCTCACCCGCGACGGATTGCTGGCCCGCGCGCTCCACGCCGAGCCCGAGCGTTCGATCGCCGTCATGCCCAATAACGAGGAGGCGACCGTCGAAGCCTGGCCTTCGCTCGACCACGCCGCCGCGGCGTTTGAGGCTTCGACCAGTGCGGATGCCGAGGCCGAGGTTGCGGATGCCAACGAAGTCAACGACAAAGCCGCCGACACCCCCGTGCCCGAGCCTGCCACCACGCTCGACCTGGGCGACGGCAAGCCGCTGCCCGTGCTCATCCCCGAGTCTGAGCAGTTCGCCAACCGCTTGCGCAAGAACGCCCGCCTGCGTCGCAAGTGGGCCAAGCGCGAGGGCGTGAGCTGCTACCGCGTCTACGATGCCGACCTACCCGATTACTCCGCCGCCATCGATCTGTACGAGGGCTGCCCGCAGACGCCGGGCCGCTGGCTCGTCATCGCCGAATACGCCGCGCCCAAGACCATCGACCCCGCGCTGGCCCAGGCCCGCATGCTCGACATTCTGGCCATCGCGCCGCGTATCCTGGACGTGCCGGCCGAACATGTGCACGCCAAGGCCCGCATGCGTTCGCGCGGCGGCTCGCAGTACGGCAAGCAGGGCGCCGGTAAGGGCGCATCAGGCGAGCGCGCCAACATCGCACGCCGTCGCCTCCCGCTCATCGAAGAGGGCGGGCTCACCTTTGCCGTCAACTTTGACGACTACCTGGATGTGGGTATCTTCCTGGATCACCGCGTCACCCGCAACCTGGTGCGCGAGCACGCCAAGCAGGCGCGCCGCTTCCTCAACCTGTTCGCCTATACCGGCACCGCCACCTGCTATGCGGCAGACGGCGGCGTCGAGGAGACCGTGACGGTCGACCTTTCCAACACCTATCTGGACTGGGCCGAGCGCAATATGCGTCAGAACGGCTTTGTGGGACCGCAGCATCACTTTGTGCGCGACGACGTGCTCGCCTGGATTCGCGACCAGCGTCAGACGCGCAACCGCTGGGACCTGATCTTTGTCGACCCGCCCACGTTTTCGAACTCGTCTAAGATGGGCCGCCGCACCTGGGATGTCCAGCGCGACCATGTTGAACTTTTGGCCGGTGTATCGCGCCTGCTCGCGCAGGGCGGCCATGCCATCTTTAGCTGCAACCTGCGCGGCTTCCGTCCCGAGACGCGCAAGCTCGCACGCGCGGGCGTGGTATTGGAGGACATTACGGCGCGGACCATCCCCGAGGACTTCGCGCGCAACCAGAAGGTGCACCACTGCTATATCGTGCGCCGCCTGCCCATCGAGGACGCCATGGCCGAGGTCGGCTTTAGCGCCGAGGAGATTGCCGAGCGAACCGAGGAGCTGCGCAACCCCGAGGCGCGCAAGCCTCGTGCAGCAGTGCCCGCGCACGCGCAGGCCGGCGACCGAGGGCCGCGCGGCGACGGCAAGCCCGCCTGCGCAGGCAAGCCCAAAAAGAAGAAGTTCTACGCCAGCAAGCCCAAGGGCAAATAACAAAGTTGCGGTGGTATACGGACTGTTTTGCCTGGAATTAGGCAAATTTAGACCGTATTTCACCGCAACTCATAGTGGGATGGTGGTTGGCAATCTAGCCTTGGGTGACCAATCGGTAACCGATGCCCACATGCGTTTGGATATAGCGCGGATGCGCGGGGTCGGATTCGATCTTCTTGCGCAGCGTGCCCATAAAGACACGTAGGCTCGCCAGGTCGCTCTTGGTTGCCGTGCCCCAAATCTCGTGCAGGATAAACTGGTGCGTCAGCACCTTGTCGGCGTTATGCGCCAGCAGGCACAGGAGCTTGTACTCGATCGGCGTCAGATGCAGCTCCTCGTCATCCATCGTGGCGATGCCGGCATCAAAATCGATATGCAGCTCACCGGTATCGAACGAGCCCTCGGAGACAACGCCGCCCGTTTGCGCATACGAAAGGCGCCTGAGCGTCGTGCGAATGCGCGCAAGCAGCTCCTCGACCGAAAACGGCTTGGTCAGGTAGTCGTCGGCGCCGGCATCGAGCGCGCGAATCTTGTCCGCGTCCTCGCTGCGCGCCGATACCACGATGATCGGCATACCCGACCATGCGCGCACCGACTCCACCACCTTGACGCCGTCCATATCGGGCAGGCCCAGATCGAGCAGCACAATGCTCGGTGCCTGCGATGAGGCGGCGGCGATGGCGGCATGGGCAGTCTCAACGGCCATATGACGCAAGCCGTGCGCCTCGAGCGCGGCAACGATAAGGTTGCGGACGGCGGGATCGTCCTCAACGACCAAGATGAGCGGTTTTACGGCAGAGTTCGGCACGGCGCTACTCCTTATCAAACGAAACGTCGGCGACGGGAAGCTCAATCGTAAAGACCGAGCCGTGCGGGTCCGCCGCGGCAACCTCTATGCTACCGCCATGCGCCAACGCAATGGAGCGGCAGAGCGAAAGACCCAGGCCAACGCTGCGGTGGCTGTCGGCAAGACCGTGGTTGGCGGTATAGAACGACTCAAAGATCCGCTCGCGGTCCTCGGGTGCGATGCCCGGACCATCATCGGCCACCGAGCACGCCACGCGTCCATCGTCGACGCTAATCGAGATCACGATATGCGAGCCTGCGGGCGTATAGGTGATGGCGTTGTTCACCAGATTGACCACCAGCTGCACCATCAGGCGCGCATCGACGTTGACGAGCGCCGGCTCATCGCACGCCACCACCTTAAGGTCGTGCTCGCGCACGGCCGGATTTACGTGGCGCAGTGCCTCCTCGACGATATCGTCCATGAGCTCGAGCGTAGTCGACAGATGCATGCCGCCGCCCTCGAGCTTGGTGATGGCGAGCAGGTTCTCGACGGTAGCGTTGAGCCATTGCGCATCCGAGCGAATGGACAGGAGCAGGCCGCGGCGCGTCTGGCTATCGAGCACGGCCGTGCCGGTCGAGCCCTGGTCGAGCAGCACGTCGGCATTGCCCGAAATACTGGTGAGTGGCGTGCGCAGGTCGTGCGAGATGGAGCGCAGCAGGTTGGCGCGCAGCTGCTCGTTTTTGGCGAGCACCGCCGCCTCCTCGCGGGCCTCCATGGCGCGGGCGCGATCGAGCGCCAGCTCGCCTTCGCTCACGATGGCATCAGCAAGTGTCCGCTCCTCGTGCGTCAGCACGTCGGGCTCGGCAACGATAGCCAGCACGCCCACCACCGAGGCGGGGTCGCCCGAGCGCACGAAGCCGTCACCTGTGCGGACCGTCAGGTAGATGCCATAAAACGCCGAGCCGCCAAACGTGGCGTCGAGCGGCGTCCCCACATAGGCGGACGCCGAGAGCCGCGGCGGCATCTGCGGCGCCAGCTCGTGCACCGGCGCGGCGTCACCCACGGCCGTGTACGTCGCACGCGGCAGCAAGTCATCATCGTCGGCGTCGGCGCTGTACCACACGACCGGACAGCCCGAAAGTCGAGCCAGCTGCGTTGCCATGGCATGCACAATCTGCTGCTGATCGGCACACCGTTGCAGCATGCGGTTGGTCTCGAGCACCATATGCGTGCGACGGTCGCTGGCGGCAGCCTGTGCCAAGGCGCGGCGCAGGGCCAACGCAATCGAGCTCGACACAAGCGAGACCACGAACATGATGAAGAACATGCCGGGATAGACGCGGTCGATAAGCGACAGCGAGTAGCGCGGGTCGACAAACAAGAAGTTGTAGAGCGCCACGGCGGCAGCCGAGCTCAGCAAGCAATACAGACGACTCCAGGTAAAGAATGCGCACAGCTGAACGGCGAACACATAGACGATCATGATGCTCGGCGCGAGACCCGGATGGTCGAGCAGCGCGCCCACAATCGTCGCCGCGACCAGCAGCCCCACCGATACGCAGGCGTCATACAGAGGAGTGCGGCGCGTCAGCGTTGTGCGCCGCCACCAAAAGTTATCGGCAATATCGCCGTCCGTACGGACGTCCATCAGCGCCCAGCCCCTCTCTCAAAAACAAAAACCACCACAAAGGGACAGGCACCTTTGTGGTGGTTTTCCCTCGTGGTGGTTCTAAGTGTAAAGCCTTCTACGACCGGCAGCCGCTAGACAAACAGCACGTGCGCGAGCAGGGCACACACGCACACCACTCCAAATACCAGTGCCACGATCGAGATCACGCGGTCGGCCATGTCCATGTTGGCGCGATTCGTAAAGAACCGATCTTCGGCGGCGTCGGCGCGCGCCTCACGCACCATTTCGACCACCGCCTCGCGGCCATCGAGCGCCTTTGTATCCATGTTTGCCTCCCCGGCCTCAATCTTGTCCATCGAAAACCAACTCCATGCAGCCTGTCGGCGCCTACGGCCGCTCGTTGGGGGCCAGGCGCTGCATCTTATTCACGGCCTTGAACTTGGTGAACAGCGGCACGTACTCAAAGCTCACGTTGGAGTTCTCCAGGCCGTACCAGCGTGCAGGCGTGCCGGCGGCACGGCGGATGATGTACTTGAGCGTGATGGCCGTACGCTCGCTCGGCTCCACATCGCTTTCGGGCGCCAGAAGCTTACGGATCAGGACGAACTTGAACGTGCCGATGTTACCCGGATCCTTGTAGACCGAGTAGTCATGCGTCTGCGGCGGCAGCTCGCCGGTGGCAGCCAGGTCCTGAACAACCTGACGCAGGTAGGCATTGACGCGCTGGTTGATCTTGTAGCCAAGGTACAGATGCACGCGGAACACGTAGTCGGTGCCGAACGTCTCGACCGAATAGGCAAAGGTATGCGGTTCGTCCATGGTCTCGACGTTCACAAACCACCAGGCGTGGGCACGCTTGGGATGCTTGTCCAAGATCGAGTAGACAATATCGCGGTCGATGTAGTCGGTATGGGTGTCCTTGGTCAGGTACACGACGTTGTCGCTCATGCGCTCGTAACGGTCGTCGTCGCGCAGGCGCTTGAGCTGCGGCAGGTAGCTGCGCAGCGGCAGCAGCGTAAACTGGCGCTGCTCGACCGCCGTGCCGTTGTACCAGCACACCATAATGCCCATGATGAGTGCAGCCATGAGGATGGTGAAGTAGCCGCCGTGGAAGAACTTGGTGAGCGAGCTCACGAAGAAGAAGCCTTCGAGCAAAAGGAAGAAGGCCGCGAAGATCCACGGAGCAACCTTGAGCTTGCGCTCCTCGTGCAGGTAGAAGAAGAGCAGCAGCGTGGTGCACATCATAGTCAGCGTAATGGCAAGGCCGTAGGCGGCTTCCATATGCGCCGAGTTCTGGAACAGCAGCACCACGATGACGCAGCCCACAAGCATGACGTTGTTGACCATGGGGATGTAGAGCTGGCCCTTGGTCTCGGCAGGGTAGAAGACCTGCATGTGCGGCATAAGGTCCAGACGGCTGGCCTCGGACACCAGCGAGAATGCGCCGGTGATGAGCGCCTGCGAGGCGATGATGGCCGCAACGGTGGAAAGGCCTACGGCAAACGGGCGCAGGCCCGGGGCGAGCATCTGGTAGAACGGGTTGAGGTCGGCAATGCCCATGAGCTCGGGGTTGGCAGCGTTGTTCATAAGCCAAGCGCCCTGGCCCATATAGGAAAGCAGCAGGCAGCACTTAACGAACGGCCAGGTGGCGTAGATGTTGCCGCGGCCGACGTGGCCCATGTCGGAGTAGAGCGCCTCGGCACCGGTGGTGGCGAGGAAGCAGCTGCCCAGAATCATGATACCCGCGTGGTTGTTGGGGCTCAGCAAAAAGGCGATGCCGCGCACCGGGTTGAGGCACAGCAGCACGGCGGGGTGCTGGAAGACAAAAAACAGACCCGTGCCGCCCAGGAACAGGAACCACAGCGTCATGATGGGGCCAAAGGCGTGACCGATCTTGGCCGTACCGATGCGTTGCACCAAAAAGAGCGCGATGATGATGGCGAGCGTAATGGCGACGACGCGGCCCTGGTCATCGCCCAGCACGGCATGGACCGCCGGGATGGTGCGCAGGCCCTCGATGGCCGTGGTAACGGTAACGGCCGGCGTCAGGATGCCGTCGGCGAGCAGCGCGGCGCCACCCAGCATGGCGGGGATGATAAGCCACTTGCCGCAGCGCTTGACCAGGCTGTACAGGGCAAAGATGCCGCCCTCACCATGGTTATCGGCACGCAGCGAGATGAGCACATACTTGATGGTGGTCAGCAGCGTGACCGTCCACACGACAAGGGAGAGCGCGCCGAGCACGAACTCCTCCGTCACGCTTCCGATGCCGCCGTTGCCGGCAACGAGCGCCTTGGTTACATACATAGGGCTGGTGCCGATATCGCCGTACACCACGCCCAGCGTGACGAGCATCGCCGAGATGCTCACAGGAATCGCAGCGTGCGAGGCTGCCTCCTTGGCCTTCTGTTCCATAAGCCGGTTTCCTCCCAACTTTAATGTTCGAAGGGATTATAGGTAATCGGCCCATGTTTTAATGCACTGTTTTCCCAGCTAGATAAAGATTTATACAGTCTTTAGGCTACCGCGGCGATATGGAATGTGACAAAGGGACTATCCCCTTGTCACATTCGTCATTTTCCGAGCCAGTTTTTGAACCACCACTCCATGGAGCGGCTCATCTCGGCCATAAAGGGACTGGTGTGTTTGCGGGTGTAGATATCCACCACGCGCTCGCCCACCTCGCGGGCGTGCGGGCGAAACATCGCATCCATCTCGGCCACCTGCGCATCCATAGTCGCGTCGTCCGCACGGCAGTAGCGCTCCTCGTGCACCAGGTTCACCACGGGATGTGCAATGGCCGGGCGCTCCTTACGGGGCGTACCGATGATGAGCATCGACAGCGGCATGGTATAGGGCGGCAGATCGAGCAGCTCGGCAACTTCCTCGGCGTTCTCCACGATGTCGCCAATGTAGCAGCTCCCCAGGCCCAGGGCCTCGGCGGCAACCACGGCGTTTTGCGCAGCGATCACGGCATCCTGCGCCGCGATGGCAAAGTCGCCCAGACCCGGTGCGCGGCGGGGCGACTTGCCCGTGCGCTCGACAAACTCGGGCTCAAAGCAGCCCACGTGCTCAAACAGATCGATCCACTTGGCATAGTCGACCACAAATATTAGTGCCCAGGGCGCCTTGGCGATCATAGGCTGGTGGTCGCACAGGTCGGCCAGACGGTCCAGCGTAGCCTGCTCGCGAATGCTCACGATGGAATACATCATCATGGCGCCCGCCGACGGTGCGCGGCTCGCCGCATGCAAGATCGCCGCCCGCTGCTCGTCGGTCACCGCTACGGGACGGTCGCTGTCATCGCGCGCGAAAGCACGCGTGGACGAGCGGTGTTCCAAGATGTCCAGCGCCGCGTTGCCCGTAGTCTCGACCGGATAGCCGCCCGCGTCCACGCCCACAGCTCCGCCGCAGTACTCGGCGCCCGTCATACAAACCTGCTCGCCCATAGCTCTATCCTCGCTAATTCTTTAAGAAGCCTTTACGTTTCCGTGTAATTCCCGTCCATTATCGCGCAGGTCGCCACTACATTGCGCCACACCGCCACACGTGCGCGTTAATATGGCTGGTTGTTGTGCGCAGCCACCAATTGCAGCGCATATTTAGGTAACAATCGGGTAAACCCCCGCTTTCGTAGGTTTTAGTTTGTGAGGAGTCTCAGCATGTTCGCTGCCGCCATCTCGCTCGTCGGTCTTGCGGCGACCGTCTACCTTGTCTTGCGCGAGGCCAAGGCCATTCGCGCTCAGTCGGGCACCGTTGCCAAAAGCGCTCTTGGGTGGAGCGTCGTCTTCGGCCTGTTCCAGGTCTTTTTGACTATTTGGGGCGCCATTGGCCTCGTCGCCCAAAACGAGCCGCTCGCCTTTGTGATGCTCATCCTGACCAACGCCATCCTCACCGGCTGCGCTTGGGCCAGCATCGCCCGCGACCGCATCGCCCCGCGCGTCTTTGCGTTCGCCAGGCCCGACGCCCCCGCCCCCACCGGCAAGCTCGCCCGTCTGCGCGGCGCCTTTGTGGGCCGCCCGCTCGTCGCCGCCGTCTTGTGCCTGCTGCTCGCCGGTGTCTTTGCGCTGCTGGGCATGGAAGTCTCGTCCAACCACGACTTTACCTGGGTCTACCCCCTGTGCATCCTGCTCGAGTGGGCCATCATCACCGTGCTCATGACCGGCTTGTTCTTCCTGTTCCAGCGCCACGGCGCAGCTCCCGCGGTCCTGGCCTTTGCCCTCTTTGTCCTGGGCATTGCCGAGTTCTTTGTCATCACGTTTAAATCCATGCCCATCCAGCCGGGCGACCTTTCGGCCATCTCCACCGCCGCCGCGGTCGCCGGCAACGGCTACACCTTCTCGATCTCGCTGTTCTGCGTGCTGTCCATGGGCTTTACCGCCATCGCCATGCTGCTGTGCGAGTACGCCGGCCTGGTGGCACCGCACCGTCAGAAGGGTGCCGTTAATGCCAAGCGCATGCTGCTCACCAACCTGCTCGTCGCCGTGCTTTGCCTGGGCGGCGTGACCGCACACGTCACGCTCATCGACTACTACAACACCCTCGGCATCACCGTCTACACCTGGCGCCCGCTCGAGAGCTACTGGCGCGAGGGCTACCTGCCCGCTTTCATTAGCGCAGCGCAGTCCATCAAGCCGCCCAAACCCGCCGACTACTCCGTCGACGATGCCAAGGCCACGCTCAAAAAGTACGCCAAGGCCTACGACAAGTCCGATGCCGCCACAAGCGACGCCCGCACTGCCGCCCAGGAGCAATTCGACAACGAGAAGCCCACGGTCATCGCCATCATGAACGAGACCTTCTCGGACCTGTCCATCTACCAGAACATGCGCGCCGGCTACGAGGGCCCGCAGTACTTTAAGAACCTGTCCAACTGCCTCAGCCGCGGCAAGCTCTATGTGAGCGCCTACGGCGGCGGTACCGCCAATACCGAGTTTGAGTTTATGACCGGCAACTCCATGGCCAACCTGGGCTCGGGCGTGTACCCCTACACCATCTACAACATGGAAACGACCGGGAACCTGGCAGAGCAGTTCAAATCGCTCGGCTATTCCACCACGGCTATGCACCCCAATCACGCAACCAACTGGAACCGCGAGAACGTCTACAAGGACTTTGGCTTTGACCAGTTCCTGTCCATCAACGATTTCCAGGGAGCCGACACCTTGCGCGGCATGGTGACCGACCAGGCTACCTACGACAAGATTCTTGAGCTGCTCGACCAGAACGCCGATCCGCAGTTTATCTTCGACGTGACCATGCAGAACCACTCGGGCTACGATACGGGTCTGCTGCCGGTCGATAAGCAGATGCACCTGAATATCGACACGACCGATCTGGACGCCAAGACCGTCGAGGACGGCACGCTCTCCGATGTCGACGAGTATGTCTCGTGCATCGAGCAGTCCGACCAGGCGCTTCGCTACTTCCTAAACGCCCTGAGCAAGCTCGACCGTAAGGTAGTCGTGGTGTTCTGGGGCGACCACCAGCCGTTCTTCCCGTCCAAGTTCAACGACAAGTGGTTTACCGGCGAAGACGACGCCACGCACCAGGAACGTCTGTGGCAGACCGACTACATCATCTGGGCCAACTACGACGTTGCCGGCTGCGACCAGACGAGCGAGGTCGACGACCTGTCCACCAACTACCTGTCCACGCAGCTTATGCAGCTGATCGGCGCACCGCTGACCGACTACCAGAAAGCGCACATGACGCTGCGCGAGTCGCTGCCCGCCATCAACTCGGTGGGCTACGAGGACGCCAGCCTGCGCTGGGCGCTTTCCTCCAACGTCACCGGTGACGATGCCGCCGCCGCAGCCGCCACCAAGGCGCGCGAAGATTACGCCAAGATGCAGTACTACGAGATGTTCCGCGACGGCAAGAACGTGTACACCGAGCACTTCCAGACCGAGGCCAACGAGACCGACCCCAACCTGGCACCGGGCACGACCAAGATCAAGTAGCGGGTCGCTCATAACTGGTTCGTCTGCCCGGCGGCGCGGAACGTAAGGTTCCCTGCTCGGACAGTCCTGCTCGCACGGAGAGCACATTAAGTGCTCTCCGGCTCGTGCGGAACTCGCGATGAACCTTACATTCCGCGTCGCCGGGCAGACGCCTCGGTGTTGAAGCGCGGCTTGTCATGGAGACACCTGCTGAACATATATAAGTTGAAGGCCACGTCATGTGGCCTTTTTTGCATCCGGAAACCGTGTCCCAGAATTCTTGTCTGGAATGGGATGCAGTTTCCGCTTGGGACCCGATTGGGAAAGTGTGTCCCACTATTCAGCTGGATTCCGGGATGTATTTTCCGGTTGAGGCTCGTTGGGAAAGTGCGTCCCACTTTGGGGGCTGATTCTGGGACGTGGTTTCCGGTTGGCTCTCATTGGGAAAGTTCATCCCATTTCTCGGCCTAATTATGGGACGCAGTTTCCCGTTGAGGACCCTTTGGGAAAGTGCGTCCCGGTCTGGGCGCTCAAACTGGGATGGATTTTCCGGATGAGGGCTTGACGGAAAATGTGTCCCGTTCCGGGCGCTAATTGTGGGATGCAGTTTCCGCTTGCGGAGTCTCCACTCAACAGAAAACCCGGGTGGCCTGTTTTTTGGCTACCCGGGTTTTTGGGTTGTCGATATGTTCGACTGGCTACTAGTGGGTCTTGCGGCGCTTGATCAGCATGATGAGGGCTATCACTACGAGCGTTGCTCCCGCTGCTGCTGCGGTGGCGACTAGGGCGAATGTTTGGTCGCCGGTGTTTGCGAGGTTCTTCACTGTGGTCGTAGTCTTGACCTTGGTGTCGGTCTTAGCTCCGTTGTCGGACTTGGGCTTGTCCGGGTTCGTCGGGGTCTCAGGAGTCTCGGGGTCCTTTGAGCCTTCGGAATCGGTTGGGCCGGCGGTGTTTACCAGCGTATGGTCCAGGAACTTCTTGGCGCCCGCACTTGCCTGTGAGAACAGGCGGCGCGTGCGAATCGGGGTGGCGTTCACCGTTGTGGGCGCCGTCTCCTCGGCCTCGATATTCACGAGCGTCGTGCCGGTGTCGAGGCCCACGTCGTTGTATCCCACGTGGCAGTAATACTGCGCACCGTCATCGTCTGCGGTCAGGTCAATCTCGAGCTTTGAGGCCGTTCCAGCCGCGAGGTTGCCATCGGCACCCACGAGCTTAAACTCTGTCTCGCCGCGGCCCTTGCGGTACCACATATAGGTCGGTGCCAGCCCTGTTTCGCTATCGTCGGCACCGAGTTGCTTCACATGGCCAATCGCCGAGAGCGTCAGGTGGCTTCCCGCCGTGCGCTCAACCGAAGAGTCGTATCCAAGATCCGACCCCTCCGCAGCATCCGCCGCAGGTCCGCTCACGGTCATCGTCATGCCATCGGGCATGGTCTTGACCGTGATGATTGCCGAGCGAATACCTGTTTCGGTCGTGGATCCATTCTTAACGGCGGCGATGGCGAATCGATACTCCGTATTGGGCTGCAGCCCATCCCACTTGAGCGAGGTCTGCGTGTTGTCGGCAATCTTCCAGCTATTGACGACCGCATCCGCCGCATTGCTCTGCAGCATGCCCACGCCGTAGCTAAAGCCACTCTTGTTTGCGAGTACATCGTCCCAGCTAAACGTAACGCTGGTCGAATCGACGGCGTTTGCCGTAAAGCCCGTCACGGCCGGCGCGTCGGGCATCTCGACGTCCTTAACGTCATAGCCCACGATCCAGAACTGGTCGGTGTCCTTGGTGCCGAGCTTGTCGCCCGAGTCTGCCTCGAACTTGTCGACATCCACCGCGTTGACGCCCAGACGCCACACAAAACCGTACTTGCCCTGCGCGGCTTCGGGCAGGTTGTCGACGGTGCCGCCGTATTCGGTCGATTCACTCGAGGAGTTACCCGTAGTAAAGCCGGCGTTGGCACCAAAGCACAGGCCGCCAAACAACTCGTGCTTTGCGAGCTTCGCGCCCATGACAACGCTGCCGTTCAGCGTCAAGCCGAGCTCGAGCTCCTGCTCCTTGCCCTCCTCGACTTCGATGGTCTGCTCAATGCTCGCCCCCGACTGCGCGGCGGCGCCGTTAAACCCATCGTGCGTGTAGGCGCGCGTTACGCCAGGCTTGCCCAGGCCAAAGGAATCCCCAACGGGAGTCTCGCCGTTGAGCGTCGTTTGATAGGTTCCGGGTTCTCCCGACCGGTTGGTCAAAAAGTAGCTGAGCGGCGTCATATTGTGCTGTTTGGCAATGCGGTCATAGGCCTCGACATTAACGACCGAGGTCTGCGCGCCGAGCGACACGGGCGCCGCCATCACGCCCTTGCCACCAGTTTCCTCATTTTCGATCTCATACTCGTAATAGACCATCGGAATCGTGTAGAGCACGGCCTTGTCACCCTCGCCGGCATGCGACTCATAGCTTACGCTTGCGCTGACCGTGCGCTCGCTCCGGTAGTCATAGCATCCCTCGGCGGCAAAATCGACTGAAGCATTCATCGCGACCAGGGGCGGACCGGTCTGCACCTCGACGGCAACGCCCAACTCGGCGCCAATGGTATAGCCCTGGGATGTCCCCGTGCCCTTTTCCTCTCCGTATGACGTGCCGCCCAACACCAGATAGCCGTATGCCTGCTCCAGATCCTCAACATAGGGCGCATCCTGCAGCACGGCAAGCACGCGCGGATTGGTATAGACCTTGTAGCGGTCCTTGTACGTGATCTTGACGCTGTCGTTGTCGACATCGGGCAGCGCGAGCGAGATAAATGTGCCGTAGGTAGTGCCGCGACGGTTGCTCTCGCTAATCACCTGCTCCTCGCCGCGGCGCACCTTTCCGTTCTCGTCGAGCGAAAAATGCGAAGCGGTCATCCAATAGTAGTCATCGTTCTTGCGCAGGTCCTCGTCGCGGTGCTTGCCCACCACGGCGATAAAGCTCTCGTTATAGCGGTCCGAACCCGAGACGCTGCCCGCCTTAACGTCGCTGATCCACACCTGCTCGATACCCTTGTGGTCATGCTTGTTGCTACTGTTGTATTGCTGGCCGCTCATGCTCATGGTTCCGACCATGGACCCCAAGCCCTGGGCCCCGCTCTGTGCCGTGTTGCAGGCAAAGTCGCGGAACACATCGCCGCCCACGAGCACCTCGTCGACCGCCGGCTGCTCGGACAGGCCGTCAAGGTTGGCAGTGGCAAGGGCAATAGGCGCCAAGGTGCACGGATAGCGCTTATCCTGAGCGCTATCCTTCCATGCGCTGTTGGGCACATGCATCAGGCCATAGGAGGCGAGGAGCCCGTCTCTGTATTCCTTGCAATCGGAAAGCTTGAACTCGCCAGACTCCGAGTCAAAATACGCGTAGCGGTACAGCGCGCCGTACAGCCCCTTGCTGCCGTCAGAAGCGCCGTAATCAAAAGCGCTGCGTTGCCAGTCATAGCCCGCAAGAATAAGGCCCGTGACGGTTTCACCCGTCTTCTTTCCTTCTTCATCGTAGGCGGCAAACGTGCCGAACGTCGCATTCGCAGCGACCATGGTCTTGCCGTTCGCGGAGAGGGAGATTGCGCCCGCGTCGCCCAGAGCATCGACATGGACGAGCGCACCCTTGGATGCATCCCACGAAAACAGCTCGCAATGCGTCGACTTATCAATATTCTTCTTGCCGTAGGGTGCCGAGACCACGATGGCGAGGTCATCGCAAAAATCGCGATCGAGGTCGCCGGCCGCTAGCGAAACGACAGGAGCTGACTGAAGCTGCGTCCAGGAGTCGTTCCCGCCCTTGTTGTGCGTGGTGTAGTCCGCGGCGTTACCGGCATCGATCTTGACGACGCTTTGCTTCCAGTTGCCGCCCTCCAAGTCATACATATCGACTACAGCCTTGCGCACGCCGTTCTCGTCGACATAGCAGCCCGCGTAGACAAAAAGCTCGTCGACGCCGTCGCCATCGACATCGCCCGCCTCGACATCAAAGACGGCGTCGTGCTCTTGCAGGTAACCGGCATCCAGGTACTTAAAACGGCCTTCGTACATCATATTAGTGTTGACCGTCACCGACAGGTGTGTGTCGAGAGTGCGCGTGCGCCCGTTGTTAAACGAGTAGAGGACCAGCTCAACCTTTCCGGCGTATGACTTGCCGTCAATCGTCGTGGAGGAACTGTCGCCGTAGGCACGGAGCTCGGCAACGCGGCTCTTTTTGCCCGTGCTGGCGTCGCTGCAGAACTCAACACTCGTGGCGTGAATGCCCGAGAAACCGTTGTTGTCGTTGGCGAGTACTGTTGAGGACTCATTGTTGCTTAGGTACGACCAGGTACCGCCACCGTAGTCGCTATGCTTGTAGAGATCGCTGTTCGTATCGAAGTTGTTGACGTTTTGCCAGAACTTTGCGGCGCCCCACACACTTCCATAGCCATCGGTGAGTTTGCTGCTGCCGCCAATGTCACCGCGCTCGACGTTCTCGAGCTTGTCGCGCAGAGTGTAGCGATTGCCATGGCTACCGTTAGCTGCCATATAGACCTCGCTGCGCGTGGCAAACGTCGTGGGGGTATCAGTGGAATAGGGGCCAACGGTATCGGCCGGAATGTCCTCGCTCGTGCCCAGACCCAGGTCGCTATAGTCCTGCTCGGTCATATCGGTGATCTCAGGCGTGTCGGCCGCCTGGGCGACGTTGGGAGCCGCCGTGAAACAGGCGACACTCGTGGCGATCAACGCAGCAAGTGCCGCCGTCCCGGCAAGCGGGTTTTTCGACAACCGGCGAATGTGGGGGTGTGGAACGTGCATGGGGGACCTCGCTTTACTCGAGTGGAGTCGGCTCATTTTTGCAAATGATACGTCCGACGCCCGATATCACGTGTCTCATTTTCGCCAACGGCGTGTCTCATTTTTGAGAATCCGAGATGCCGCGGAGATCTTATCCCAGCTCAAAGGCCATTTCTGGGATGTATTTTCCGTCGAGTGCCTCATCGGAAAACTGCATCCCATTTCAAGCGTCGATTCCGGGACGCACTTTCCCCTTAGACCCTCAACCGGAAACCGCATCCCACTTTGAGCGCAAATTCCGGGATGCATTTTCCGCTTGAGCCTCATTGGGAAACGGCGTCCCACTTTGAGGGCTGATTGTGGGATGCATCCCGTTTCTTGACCGAATAATGGGACGCAATTTCCCGTTGGAGCGCCTTTGGGAAAGTGTGTCCCACTTCGACCGCCCAGAGTGGGATGCACTTTCCGCAAAGCACCTCAACGGGAAACTACGTCCCATTCCAAAGGCAAATTCCGGGACGCATTTTTCGAAAGCCTGCCCATCCGGAAAGCCCGTCCCACTTTGGACGCATCCGGGCACGGAACCATCGACCTATCAGGCCTCCCATCAATAAAGAGGCGTCCTCCCGGACGGCGGGGCACGAAGTTCATCGCGAGTTCCGCACGCAAAGAAGGCCACTTAATGTGGCCTTCGTCTTGCGCAGGACTGTAGAGCAGGGAACTTCGTGCCCCGACGCCCGGGAGGACGTTTCATTTAGAAAGATGGACCGACCGCCGTCAGCGATGGGAGCTACTCCCCCAGCACGGCCTTCTTGGCCGCCGCCGCCATGTTGTCCAGATCTTCCTTGGTGGGATGGTCCTTCGCGGCAACCCAGTTGTCGAGCAGCATCTTAAATCGGGCGTTGTCGGGATCTTGCTCGAGCATGGCCTCGTAGCGCTGTTTGACCGCAGGGCCCATCTTACCCTGACACATCGCCCAGCCCGCAAGCTCGGCATCCACGGCCAGATTGGAAGTTACGCGGTCGATAATCTGCTGGTAATAGCTCTGGTCGGCCCCAAAGCCGCAGGTGCCAAACAGGAACACGCGCTTGCCGTGCAAGGCGGAGAGCAACGCCGCGACCGAAGGCGTGCACGCGCCCTTGTCGCACCAAAAACCGACGAGCACCATGTCGGCCGCGCAGGCGCCCTGCGCCTCGAGCGCAACCTGATCTGCATCCGCATCGTCGCTCAACGCCGCGGCATGGACAAACTCAACGCCCGCAGCCTGCAGAGTGCGCTTAATCGCACCCGAAACCATCCTGGTATTACCGCTCTTGCTGTTAACCACCAAAGAGCACGTCATAGTCACGTTGCCTCGTTTCCCCCAAAACTAAAGCCACTAATGCAATTTATTAGATGAATATCTTAGTACTAACGTGACAGATGTAAACCACCGTCTGTCGATTGATTAATTTGCCCCACGGGCTTGCTCACTGGGCGAATTGGCTGCGGTAGAGCTCGGCGTAGAAGCCGCCTGCCGCGAGCAGTTCGTCGTGCGTGCCGCGCTCGATAATCTCGCCGTCGCGCATCACTAGGATGCAGTCGGCATTGCGGATCGTCGACAGGCGGTGCGCCACGACAAAGCTCGTGCGGCCGGCCATGAGCTCGTCAAATGCCGCCTGCACCTGCAGCTCGGTACGTGTATCGATGCTCGAGGTGGCCTCGTCCAGCAGCAGAATCGCCGGGTCGGTGAGCATGACGCGCGCGATGCACAGCAGCTGCTTTTGGCCCTGGCTAAACGTGCCGCCGTCCTCGCCGATCACCGTGTCGTAGCCGTCTGGCAGCTGCACGATAAACTTGTGCGCGTGCGCGCGCTTGGCGGCCTCGATAATCTGCTCGCGCGTGGCGTCGGGACGACCGTAGGCGATATTGTCCGCCACCGTACCCTCGAACAGCCACGTATCCTGCAGCACCATACCAAAGGCGCGGCGCAGGCTTGCGCGCGTGTAGTCACGCGAGGAACGGCCATCGACCGCAATGCGGCCGGCGTCGATATCGTAGAAGCGCAGCAGCAGGTTGATGAGCGTCGTCTTGCCGCAGCCCGTGGGACCGACCAGGGCAAAGCGCATGCCGGGCTTAGCATCGATGCAGATGTCCTGCAGCAGCTTGCGGTCGGGCACATAGCTATAGTCCACATGCTCAAAAGCGACCTCGCCCTGCGGGGCCGTGAGCTCAACGGCATCCACAGCGTCGGGCTCCTGCTCGCGGGCATCGAGCAGCGCGAACATGCGCCGTGCCGAGGCGTACGCGGTCTGGATCTGCGTAATGACGTTGGTGACCTCGTTGAACGGCTTGGTGTACTGGTTGGCGTAGGACAGGAAGATCTGCACGCCGCCCACCGTGAGCGCCGCGGGCACGCCTGTGATCACGCCCACGCAGCCGATCACGGCGACCACGGCGTAGATGATGTTGTTGATAAAGCGCGTGCCGGGGTTGGAAAGCGAGCCCATAAACTGCGCGCGCTCGCCCGCAGTGTAGAGCTCGGCGTTGAGGGCATCGAAGCGCTGCTGCGCATTTGGGCCGTAGGCAAAGGCGTCCACGAGCTTTTGCTCGCCCACGTATTCCTCGATATGGCCGCCCAGCTGGCCCTGAATGCGCTGCTGCGCTATAAAGCTCTTGTTGGAAAGCTTGGCGATGGCGCCCGCCGCAAAGATGGAAAGAGGTGTGACAAGCACCACCACGAGCGTCATGGTCAGGTTGATGGAGAGCATAAACGCGAGCGTGCCCACGATAGTGATGACGCCGGTAAAGAGCTGCGTAAAGCCCTGCAGCAGGCCGTCGCCCACCTGGTCGACATCGTTGACCACACGGCTCATAAGGTCGCCGTGGGCATGGCTGTCGATAAAGCTGAGCGGCATGCGGCTGAGCTTGTCGCTCGCCTCCACGCGCATGTCGCGCACCGTCTCGTAGGACAGGCGGTTAACACAGTAGCCCTGCAGCCACTGGAACGCCGCAGCGCCCATCACGACAATCGCGAGCTTGGTGACAAGCGGCAGCAGCGCATCGAAGTCCACCTGTCCGGCGGCAACGATGAGATCGATGCCCTCGCCGACGAGGATGGGCGTATAGAGTTGCAGAATCACCGAGATGGCGGCACTCACAAACGACGCCGCAAACGAGATGCGGTGCGGACGGACGTAGCCCATCAGGCGGCGAGTCACCGCGCCCACGGGGTAGCGCTCGGGGTCGCCGGGCTGGCGCGGGCCGTCACCCAGGTCGTTGAGGTTATCGTTGCCGGACACATTGGCCGTCATCGTGGCGACCGAACCGGAAGAAGTATACGGATTCATCTAGCAGCCCTCCTTTGCGCAGACGGACGCGGAGGCGATTGGGGCGGACGCGGGCGCCGCGCTCCCCTGCTGGCCCTCGAGCTCCTCGCGGCGCAGCTGCGACTGGCAAATCTCGCGGTAGAGCTGGCAGGTCGTGTAGAGCTCATCGTGCGCGCCCAGGCCCGCGACCGAACCGTGGTCAAGTACGCAGATCATATCGGCGTCGCGCACGGTCGAAACGCGCTGGCTTACGATCACCGTAGTCAGCGGCAGCCCGCCCTCGGCGGCACCGCGCACACTGCGCTCGCGGATGGCATAGCGAAGCGCCGCGTCGGTCTTAAAGTCGAGCGCCGAGGCAGAATCGTCCATGACCAGGATCTGTGGCGAGCCGACCAGGGCGCGCGCGATGGTCAGGCGCTGGCGTTGGCCACCGCTGAAGTTCTTACCGCCCGCCTCGACCGGGGCATCGAGCCCCTGCGGCTTGTTGCGCACGAACTCGCTCGCCTGCGCCATGTCGAGCGCCACCCAGAGCTCCTCGTCGGTCGCAGCCTCGTCGCGCCAGGTCAGGTTGCTGCGGATGGTGCCGCTCACCAGCGACGCGCGCTGTGGAACGGTCGCGACCACACGGCGCAGCTGGTCGAGCGGCCAGGTGCGCACGTCGGCGCCCATCACGCTCACGCTGCCGGTACTCGCATCGTACAGGCGCGGGATGAGCGAGACGAGCGTCGACTTACCGCTGCCCGTGCCGCCGATAATGCCGAGCGTCTTGCCCAGCGGCAGCTCCAGGGTCACATCGTTGACGGCGTTGGCAGCGCCGGCGCCAAACGAGAAGCTCGCATGGCTCAAGCCCAGCGCAGGAACGGGAGCGACATTGTCCGGCTTGGGCAGCGCGACCGACTGATTGCCCTCGTCGGTGATGCTCGGCTCGCAGTTGAGCACCTCGTTGATACGCGAAGCACTCGCGCTCGCCTTGGTAAAGACCACGACCAGGTTGGCGACGTACACGATGGAGGTCAGGGTCTGCGTCATGTAGTTCACAAACGCCATGACCTGGCCCTGCGTAAGCTCGCCCACGTTGACCTGGATGCCGCCCACCCACAGGATGGCGCACACGCCCAGGTTCATCACCAAAAACGTGACGGGATTAAGGATTGACGAGAGCTTGCCCACCGCGATGGCGGTATTGGCCTGGTCATCGGCGGCTTGGGCAAAGCGCTCGCGCTCGTAATCTTCGCGTACAAAGGCGCGAACCACGCGGGCGCCCGAAAGCCCCTCGCGGCAAATGAGCGCGATGCGGTCGAGCTTTGCCTGCAGCTGCTTGTAGTACGGAATGCAGCGCGCCATGACAAACCAAAACACCAGGCCGATAGCGGGCGTGCAAATCAAAAAGATAATGCCGAGCTTAAGGTCGATGGCGAGGGCCGCAACCATGGAGCCCACCGCCAGGAAAGGCCAGCGGATAAGCATGCGCACGCCCAGCGCCACGGCGAGCTGCACCTGATTGACGTCGTTGGTGATGCGCGTGATGAGCGACGGCGTGCCAAAGCGATCGAGCTCGGCATAGCTCAGCTTATTGATGTGCCCGTAGAGCGCGCCGCGAATATCGGTGCCCATGCCCTGTGAGGTGAGCGCCGCCATCTTTTGGCAAACGAGCGTAAACGAGATGCCGATCACGGCCATGGCGCCAAGCAGCATACCGTAGTGGACGACGGCGTTGACATCGTGCGCACCGATGCCCTTGTCGATCATCTGGGCAATCACGAGCGGCGTCAGCAGGTCAAAGATCACTTCGATCAACTTGCACGCAGGGCCGATCACCATATACCGGCGAAACTTACCACCAAAACGCCTGAGCAACTCAATCATAAAAAGGCGCTCCCTATCATCATTCACACTCAATTCGAATCATGATAGTACGGTGAGCCCAAAAGAAGCGTAAACAACTCGTCATTTCTGGCGAGATTCAAGAGCGGGTTAATCGCCTGATATACTTACATTAGTGCTACCAAGTGAGTCGCCAACCCTTGAAATGAGGTGCCGAGATGAACGACATTCTCGCAAGAAGAGCAAGAAGAGCAAGACGAGCAACTATGGGCATCGCCCTTTCCGTGGCACTTGCCGCGGGAATCGCCCCCGTAACGGCGATCGCGGCAGAAACCAGCTCCCCCATCGGTGCAGTTGCCTTGCAGACGGAAGACGCGGCCTCCGAAAAAGAAAAAGCGTATGCAGCCATGCAGGAAGCGCTCAAAAACCT
>CABUDJ010000026.1 GCA_902490325.1 uncultured Collinsella sp.
CGCAGCGGATGCGCGGAATCCTATACGCCGCACCAATCGAACTTGAAGCCTCCGTGCAACGGGGGCTTTTCTTTTTTGGAAACCATGCATGGATTCGAACCTCGGTCGAGGCGCGAGCGTCTTAATCATCACTTCGTAAAATTTTTCCAAATTGTCGCTTGACCCATCGAGGGGTCACGTGCATAATAATCCGTGCGTTGCGGCGTTACCTCAGCTGGATAGAGGGTCTGACTACGAATCAGAACGTCATAGGTTCGAATCCTATACGCCGCACCAATTGACTTTAAAGCTCCCGGCGACGGGGGCTTTTCTTATATCGCGATGCGTCGAAGATCGCGCCAAGCCCTCCAAATGATTAAAAATCAAATTCGATAACTTTTTTTGAAAAAATGCTTGACCATTATTCAGTTCCTGTGCATAATAATCAACAAGTCGCGGCGTTACCTCAGCTGGATAGAGGGTCTGACTACGAATCAGAACGTCATAGGTTCGAATCCTATACGCCGCACCATTTGAGATTAAAGCTCCCGGCAACGGGGGCTTTTCTTTTGCGCTAGCTTGAGTGCTTTTGTCCAAAGGGACGATTTCCTGTCGACTCGTGTAAGATTCCGAGTAGATGTCGCGACTTATTCGCGACCACTCCTTCTCAAGCGACCGATCAGGGTGATATTTCGTGGCAGAGCGTCCGACATACAAGCTCAGGTTTCTCGATCCCAAGAAGCGCTTTCCGGTGATGCCCGAGCAGCCTGCGGGACGCTCATATGGCGTGGCCTGGAAACTCTTTGGCGAGGATCAGCATGAATCTTGTTATGTCGTCGAATTCGTTGGCAAAAGCCATGTGTCGCTTTTGGGCTACGTAAGCGTTTCGGGTGAGGTGTACAAGGTGGACCGCCCCGTTAGCGAGGCTCCGCTGCCCAACGATCCCGACATGGAACTGGTCCTTGACGACTCGGACTCCGGTATTGGTGAGATTATGGTGAGGGGAGCAAACGGCACGATGCGCGCGTGCGCGCGAACCGTCGGCTCTCCCGAAGGTCCCATGCGCGAACAGTCCGATCACGAGACATGGAATTCGACCCGCTCCCTTCCTTACGGTGAGTTCATGGCATCGATGTTCCTGCGCTACGTGATATTCGCTGACTCCGAAAATACCATTGCGAGCACGGCGGACGCCGACGGACTCGACGAGGGTATGCAAAACGTTGTCGACAAGATCAAGCTCGTAAAGTTGCCCGAGCCGGTCGAGGTGTTTTTGGGCTTTAACACGGCACCGCTACCTGACGCTATTGAGACGCTGCTCTACCGCGTTGACCATGCCGAGAATCCGAGCGGTATCGAGCGCTATGCCGCCGCCCTTATGAGTGAAATTGACTTGCCCCGCTTGCGCGCCATCGCCGCTAAGTCCGAGATGAGCCTGGCTCGCATCGATCGCTCAAAGCTTTTCTATCTCAATTTTGATCGCAGCCTGCTGGACCAGGACGAGATTGACATGCTGCTTGCCATCGAGTGCCGTCTTAACCGTCTCTCCGGCATCCTTGAGCACATCGGGGCCGGATTGGTCCCTGCGGCATCCTCGCCGAGCCTTGAGGGCTGCGCGCTCTTTGATACGTGGCATATCGCCAAGACGACCAACGATGTTCCCCGACTGCTCGATACGGCCTCGAGCGATAACCCGTGGGGCAAACCGGGTACGGTGGCTTGCCAGCCGGGCGGTGAGTGGGATGTGCGTACCCGCTTCGCGCGTATTGTCGAGGCACTTAACGTGGTCACGCGGCTCGACTATACCTATCGGGCAAACGTTGCCGAGGGGATCATGCTCGTTCGGTTTGGGCGGTCTGTCGTTGATGCTATGCCACAACGTGAATACGACGCTCAAGATGACGCCTGGCGCGAGTTGGACGAGGACACGCGCGCGATCTGGGCCGCGGAGCACGATGCGCGCGTGGCACTCACGCTTGCGGCAGCGTGTTTTGCCGCGGGCACCTGCATCACGCGCTGCTATGTGCAGATTGCTGCTCCCGACAGTGAGCAGGGCGAGCGCGTTGTCGCAACGTATTTCTTTGGGCGCGCGGCCTATCTGGCCGATTGCGTGCCTGTCGCCAAGGATCTTGAGAGCATGGACATGGACGATATGCCGTGCAAGCGTGTGCTTGAGGCGTATGAGTCAACCGCTCCGGAGACGATTGAGCCCGCTGAGGTTCACGCTCGTCCGCGTGACGACCACCGTTCGCTGCCGCCGGCGTTGCGCGACCTTCTGCTTGCCGATACGGCTGATGAGCTAGAGGTCATGGAAGAGGACGACGACCCATACGTGGCCCGTGTTGTTGAATTGCGCGAGCAGGCAAAAGTCGACCGTACAGGTGCTTTTGAAGGTTTTTCCCGTCTTGTTGAGGAGTTGGAGGCCAAGTGCGCCGTCGCCGAGCTTTTGGCGACAGGTCCGGTCCAAACGCAGTTTTGCGATAACCAGCTGGTGCGCATGGTGCTACCGGTGTTGGAAGAAGACCACTCTGTGCGAATCCTTCGTGCGCCCGATGCGCTGTACTTTGCCCAGCACGAGATCTGCAGCTTTTACGCCGAGCAGGAGGACTTTGAACGAGCACTGCCCGAGGTGCGCCATCTTTACGATCTGGCGCGCTCGTCCATGCAGTCGCACTTTGCGCTCATCAACGTGCTTGCGCGTCTGGAGCGCTTTGACGAGATTATCGAGGTGGCGCGCCACGGCCTACGTATTGCCAGCGATCGTTCTGCAATCGGCTACCTGTTCTATCGCTTGGCGTTTGCCTATTGGAATTGCGATCAGCTCGAGCTCGCGTTGGCGTGCTACCGCCTCGTGCCGCGCGGCGAGGAGTCGGGTAGCAACGCGCTGGAGGAAATGCAGGGCCTTATGAACGAGATGGGCGTCAGCGAGCCTCCGACGTTCGAGGAAGCGGTCGAGACCATCCGCAAGGCTGGACTCGAGCTGCCGCCAGTGTTCGCCGTGACGAATCAGCTGGCAGATGCCGCTGTTCAACTGGTCGACAACGGCTTCTTTTTCCTGGCACGCGGTTGCATCTTCCAAATGTGGCGCACCATGGGCAACGACGAGCTCGGCTCCCTCAACCGCTCGCTGGGGTAGGTGAAGCTTCCAAGGAGGAAAGGATGCTAGACAATTAGAAAATTTCCTCTTGCCCATCCTTGGCTGTTTGGTTACTATAGAACGGCTGTTACGGAGAGCTGACCGAGAGGCCGAAGGTGCTCGCCTGCTAAGCGAGTATGCCCCAAAAGGGCATCTGGGGTTCGAATCCCCAGCTCTCCGCCAGTATGAATTTGAAGAAGGGTCCCATTTGGGGCCCTTTTTTGTACGGAGAAAGGAGGCTGGGGATTCGAACCCTCAAAAAGGAGGCATCCTTTCGGACGCCCCCTTTCAGTGGACTTATTATTCTTGCGCCCTACATCTCAGGAGCCTTGGCTACGGTCTCGCTCTCTGCCGCAAGTGGCCGGTTGTCGATGCGGCGGCCCAAGCGATCGAGCTTCACGAGCAGCCATTCAATGGGATTCGGTCCTGCGTCTTCCTCGTCGGCAACCAGGTCCATGACGGCGACCTTGGTGCCGTCCTGCTTGAGCGTAACGCTGCCTACCTTGTCGCCAACATGCACCGTGCCCGAAAGGTCATCGTAGCTAACTTTTTCGGTCACTTCGCCGGCGAGTGAGAACACCGTTGCCTGTGCGGCGGGGTCGGCGAGCGTGGCGTCGATCGTCTTGTCCGTCCAATCTGTCTGGCTAATGCGCGCCATAAGCGGGTTGCCGTTGGCGGTCTTTTCTTGCGTGTTGGCGATTGCGACCGTCACCTTGTGGTCGTAGTACCAGTTGGCAAGGGTGGCGGTATCGGTAAAGCGCTGATCGGTGGTGGTGGAGTTCAAAATAACGGTGTAGATCTCGTCGCCGTCGCGGTTGTAGGCGCTTGTAAAGCAATAGCCCGCGTCGTCGGTGGTGCCGGTCTTGCCGCCGATGTTGCCATCTTGGCCCAGCAAATAGTTATGCGTGTCCATGGAATGCGAATGGTCGGTG
This sequence comes from uncultured Collinsella sp., assembly GCA_902490325.1. GTDB lineage: Bacteria > Actinomycetota > Coriobacteriia > Coriobacteriales > Coriobacteriaceae > Collinsella. The sequence goes on from CABUDJ010000026.1 coordinate 4,048, forward strand.
CCGTCGGCGCCCGTGACTTCGATCCAGGAATCCTCGCTCGCTACGACCTCGCGGATCGTGTCGTTTTTCATGGCCTCCTGCATCATCAGCGCTACGTCGTGTGCGGTTGAGTGCATATTGCCAGCCCACTCATCAAAGTCCAGACCATGCGGGTTTTCAAAAAGCGTACCGGTGCAGCCGAGCTTCTTAGCGCGCTCGTTCATGGCCTTCACAAATGTGGCCTCGGCGTCTTTGGTCTTAGGGTCGATTTTCTTGCCCACATATTCGGCGAGCACGATGGCGGCGTCGTTGCCCGAGGGAATCATCAGGCCGCGCAGTGCCTGCTCCACGGTAAGCTCGTCGCCTTCGAGCAAGCCGGCGGTCGAATTACCCACAGTGGCTGCGGCGTTGCTCACCGTGACCTTCTCGTCCATCTTGCAATTCTCGACGGTTAGGATTGCGGTCATGACCTTGGTGATCGAGGCAATCTTGACCTGCTCATCGGCGCCGCGCCCATAGTAGACGGTGCCGTCTTTGCCCATGACGAGGGCATTGGTCGCATCGATATCGGGCAGGTTTTCGGCCGTGATGCCGCGCGCATCGGCGGTTTTGCCGCAAACATTGTCGGTCGTGAGCACTTGGGCGCCGGCGACGGTGGGCGCGCCAGCGGCAAGGGCGATAGCGCAGACAAAGCCGGCGGCAAGCTGGGCTGAGCGCTTTGCAAAAGAGGTGAGGGACTTCACGGATTTCGCTTTCGACGGGATGGTCTCTTCTGAAACTAGAGTATATCGTTTGCCGGCGTCGGCGATCATCGCGTGCGCGCTTGGCCCACATCCGCACCCGAACGGGCACAAGGGTGCTTAAGGCCGACTTAATCACCCACGCTTGTTGTGTGTGGCGTGCGTCGCCTCAGGCATAATGGAGCGCGAGAGGAGCACGCATGAACGAGCGCATTTTGGTAGTTGATGACGAGAAGGCCATCGCCGACTTGGTTGGCATCTACCTTACAAAAGAGGGCTTTGATGTCCAGATTGCCTATAGCGGGGCCGATGCTGCCAAGGCGATTTTGGAGCAGGAGTTCGATCTGGCGCTGCTGGATGTCATGCTGCCCGATATCGATGGGTTTGAGCTGCTGCGTACGATCCGTTCCAGCCATACCTATCCCGTGATCATGCTGACGGCGCGCGATGCCCAGCAAGACAAGATCGGGGGCCTTTCGCTTGGCGCGGACGATTACGTGGTTAAGCCGTTCCGTCCGCTGGAGCTCATCGCGCGCGTGCACGCTCAGCTTCGCCGCTACACCAGCTACGGTAGCCGTGCACAGGCGGCCGAGTCGCCGACCATTCAGCTCGACGGCTTGGAGATCAACCGCGACGCTCGTTCCGTGACGGTGGACGGTGCACCGGTACGCCTCACACCCACCGAGTATTCAATCTTGCTGTATCTGGTCGAGCATCGCGGCAGCGTGGTGGCCGTGGAGGACCTGTTCCGCGCGGTGTGGAACGAGGACTTTATGCCCGGCTCCAACAATACGGTGATGGTGCACATTCGCCACTTGCGCGAAAAGATCGGCGACGACGCACAAAAGCCGCGCTTTATCAAAAACGTCTGGGGCGTCGGCTACATCATCGAATAACGCTTTTCGCTTGTGAGGATCTTGATATGACAAAAGACGATAGGCAAGCGTTCGAGGTGCCCGATCGACTCTTTGAATACGTGAGGTCAGTCGTCGACAACCGCGCGCTTGCAACGGTGCTGCTCTTTTTGCTGAGCCTGCTGCTGATTGGCATCGATAACATCGCTGGAATCTTGGCGGTGCTGCTTGTTGGCTTTTTGCTGATCGATCGATTTGAGATCGTGTGCCGCTGCGTGGTGATTGGCGGCGCCGCGTGGGCCATGACGTTGGCGATTGGCGCCATGGCGCTCGGCGGCATCGAAGGGCCGGTGTTGTTCGATGCCGGCTTTGTATTCAACATGCTTGGCTTTGTGCTGGCGCTTGCCGCGTGCGTGCTGTTCTTGTGCGGCCGCGCCCTGTACTACCAGGGCTACGAGCAGGGCGAGCAGCATGCCGATTGTGTGCTGGCTGCTCGTATTCAAGATCGCCTGATCGATCACCCCGACACCTGGGACAACATCGACGGCGACTTCTTGGAGGTCGAGGGCGCCCTTAACCGCGTGCGTGACCGTGAGCGCAAGGTGCAACAGGCCTTGCGTGACGAATCTCATCGCAAGGACGATCTGGTCACGTACTTGGCACATGACCTACGCACCCCGCTTGCCAGTGTGGTGGGCTATCTTTCGCTGCTGCAAGAGGCTCCCGAGCTGCCGGTTGAGCAACGTGCGCACTTTACGGGCGTGGCTCTCGACAAAGCGCACCGGCTCGATGCGCTCATCGAAGAGTTCTTCGATATCACGCGCTTTGACTTCCACGATATCGTGCTCACGCGCGGCTATGTTGATCTGGGGTTGCTGCTGGCTCAGGTGGCTGACGAGTTCTATCCCATCCTCAACGAGCAGCATAAGGAAGCCCAAGTTGATATTCGCGAGGACCTGACGGTGCTCGTGGATGGCGACAAGATGGCTCGCGTGTTCAACAACATCATGAAAAACGCCGTTGCCTATAGCTATGAGGGCTCGACCATCACGATCGAGGCCAGACGCCGGGACGGCGGTGGCGTGCGCGTGCGCTTTATCAATCAGGGCGATCCCATCCCTGAGGCAAAGCTCAAGGAGATCTTTGAGAAGTTCTATCGCCTGGATGCGGCGCGTGCGACCAATCGCGGCGGCGCTGGACTGGGGCTTGCCATCGCCAAGGAGATCGTATGCGCGCACGGCGGTACCGTTGCATGTGAATCGACGCCCGAACACACGATATTCACCATCGAGCTGCCCGCCGCATAGCCAGTGTGCCCTTACAAACACTTGACAATGCGCTCACGTGCATATGAGCCGCGATTCCTACTATCGATACTGCTGAATTGATATCGATGTGGAGGTATGCGGTATGACGGCTGCTGCGGCTGTGGAGCCCACGGAGCTTGAAGAACTCATGAAAGCGCAGGCCGAGGCCGCGCGCGAGCGCGAGGTTGGGGATGCGACTCGCCCCACGGCAGAGGATCTTGCCGCCTCGCCGACGCGCATCGATGTCGAGGGCCTCGACCTGTTCTATGGCGACCATCATGCGCTCAAGGACGTGAATATCAAGATCCGCGACAAGCAGATCACCTCGTTCATCGGTCCATCGGGCTGCGGCAAGTCGACGTTGCTGCGCTGCTTTAACCGCATGAACGACGGCATCAAGGATTGCCGCATCGAGGGCAAGATTGCGCTCGATGGTCAAGATATCCTGGGCGATTACGACATTTGCCGCCTTCGCCAGCGCGTGGGCATGGTGTTCCAGCGCCCCAACCCGTTTCCCATGAGCATCTACGACAACGTCGCGTATGGTCCGCGCGGCATGGGTGTGCGCGATCGCGCTGTGCTGGATGAGCTGGTCGAGGACTCCCTTCGTCGTGCTGCGCTATGGGATGAGGTCAAGGACAAGCTCAAAGAGTCGGGCCTGGGTCTTTCGGGTGGACAGCAGCAGCGCCTGTGCATCGCCCGCGCGCTTGCCGTGCAGCCCGACATTCTGCTGATGGACGAGCCGACCTCGGCACTCGACCCCGTGTCGACGCTGGTGGTTGAGCAGCTGGCCTGCGAGCTCAAGGAGGTCTGTACGCTCGTGGTCGTTACGCACAATATGCAGCAGGCGGCGCGTATCTCCGACTCGGTCGCGTTTTTCTTGCTGGGTGAGTTGGTGGAGCACGCGCCCACCGCGCAACTCTTCAAGAATCCGACCGATCCGCGCACGGCGGATTATTTGACGGGACGTTTTGGCTGATACCATCTAGTAAAGGTACCTTTAGGGTTAAGATGCGGTCATGCCGGCCGCAAAGGGGTTCAACATGATCTATTACGTCGAGGACGATGACAACATCAGGGATTTGACGGTCTATGCGCTGCGCAAGCAGGGGATTGAGGCCGAAGGCTTTTCGTGCGACGGTGAGTTTAAGGCTGCCGTGGCGCGACGGGTACCCGATGCCGTCCTGCTCGACATCATGCTGCCCGATACCGATGGCTTGGCGATTATGCGTCGACTGCGTGCCGATCGCCTGACGGCGACGGTGCCCATCATGATGCTTACCGCCAAGGATACCGAGCTCGACAAGGTGATGGCGCTCGATGGCGGTGCCGACGATTACCTGACTAAGCCGTTTTCGCTCATGGAGCTTGCGAGCCGCTGCCGCGCACTGCTGCGTCGCGGCGGCATGGTCAAGCAGGCGAGCGATGTGCTCAGCGTGGGCGACATCGTGCTCTCGCCCAGCCATCGCGAGGTGACCGTTGCCGGCGAGCCGCTTAAGCTCACCCTGCGCGAGTTCGACCTGCTCGAGTACCTCATGCGCAAGCCCGGCGTGGTTTTTACCCGCGAGTCGTTGCTGCAGAGCGTGTGGGGCTGGGACTTCGACGGCGGTTCGCGCACCGTTGACGTGCACGTGCAGACGCTTCGCCAAAAACTGGGCGAGCATGCCAGCGCCATCGAGACCGTGCGCGGCGTGGGCTACCGCTTGGCCGAGCCTTCTGCCGGTGATGGTGCCGAAGGTGACGACACCGCGGCCACCGCATCGGAGGAGTAACCCGTGGTCTTCGCCCCCCAGGGAAAACATACGCTGTCGCACCGCGTTTTTGTGACGATCTTTGTCTGCGCCATGGCGGTTATCGTGGCGTTTACGGTGCTGGGTGCGTTCTTTGTGCAAAACACCTTGGCGGATGCCACGAGTGCCGATCTGGCGCAGGAAACCGAGCTCATTGCTGCCGCCCTCGACGAGCAGCAGGAGCCCATCCCGTTCTTGCGTAGCCTCGATCGCGAGGACTTGCGCATCACGCTGATTAACAAGGATGGATCGGTTGCCTACGACAACGAGGCGTCGCCTTCCACACTGCCCAACCATGGCGATCGCCCCGAGGTCATCGAGGCCTTTGAGAGTGGTTCGGGTTCCGCGGAGCGCGCAAGCTCTACGCTCGACGAGATTATGCTGTATCGCGCCGTCGCCCTTGATAACGGCCAGGTTGTCCGCTTGGCGCAGGCCCAGCCTGGCGTTGCGGCGATTTTGCTGTCGATGGTGGCGCCGATGCTGCTTATCGCAGCAGCGGGTGCGGTACTCTCGTTTTTTATGGCGCGCCGCGAGTCCCGTGCCATCATCGCGCCGTTGCAAGAGGTGGATTTGGACCACCCACGCCGTAGCTATGAGCACGCCTATGCCGAGATGGTCCCCATGCTTGAGCGTATCGAGTCGCAGCGCCAGGAACTCAAGCGCCAAATGGCGGTGCTGGCGGACAACGACCGTATGCGCCGCGAGTTCACGGCGAATATCACCCATGAGCTCAAGACGCCGCTTACGGCGATTTCGGGCTATGCCGAGCTCATCGCAAACGGCATGGTCGAGGGCGAGGGCGACCTGCGCAACTTTGGCGGTCGCATCTATCGTGAGGCGGGCCGCTTGGCAGCGCTTGTCAACGATATCCTTACGCTGTCTAACTTGGACGAGGCCGAGCGTGCAACTGAGGGCGAGGCGGTGCCCATTGGTTCCACGGAGCCTATTGAGCTCTCGCGTGCCATCTACGCGGTTGAGCAGCGTCTTGAACAGGTCGCCCGTCAGGCGAATGTGACGATAAGTCATGAGACCAAGCCTGTGGTCATCGAAGGCGTGTCGCGCTTGATTGACGAGCTCATCTATAATCTGGCGAGCAACGCCATCCGCTACAATCGACCCGGCGGTGCGGTTACGCTGCAGTGCGGCACCAACGACGAAGGCCATCCGTTCCTTGCGGTCGCCGACACGGGAATCGGTATCGCGCCTGAAGAACAGGGCAAGGTATTTGAGCGGTTCTATTGCGTGGACAAGAGTAGGTCCAAGGCGCGCGGCGGAACCGGTCTGGGGCTTGCAATTGTCAAGCATGCGGCCCTGTATCATCACGCCACGCTCGATCTGTCGAGCGAGTTGGGCGTGGGAACCACCATTACGGTGACGTTTCCCATACGGCAGGACGAGCCATTCGCATAGCGATACAACATAGATATTGATGCAGACGCCGCATTTGACTTTCGGGTGCGGCGTTGTTGTGCAATTTTACGATTGCTTCCGACATTTTTACAGGAGAGCCTGTTTCTTATGTATAGAGTTTGGTCTCGGTAAAAAGATGCGATAACATACGGACAGTTTTGTCAATCCGAACTGGGGAAATGAAAGGCAAGCTGCATGACCCTTCTCGAACTGTTCCAGCTGCTGAAGAAGCACCTTAAGCTGGTCATCACCCTTCCGGTGGTCTGCGCGATCGCCATGGGCATCGTGTCCTTCGTTGCGATGGACAACACCTACACCGCGACGACGAGCATGTACATTCTCGCCAAAACCGACGATAGCGGTCAGATGAGCTACAACGATCTCTCGGCGAGCCAGATGCTTTCCAACGATATCGCCACACTGCTGGATAGCGATAGCGTTAAGAGCGGCGCCGCCAAGGAACTGGGCCTCACCGATCTGGATGACTACAAGGTGTCTGTTTCCTCCGAGACCACCACGCGTGTCATTACGCTTTCGGTTACCGGCACCGATGCCAAGGAGACGGCTAAGGTCGCAAAGGCCATGGCCAGCTCGGTGAGTACGGTCGCTCAGAACGTCGGCGCTGCCCAGAGCATCAACGTTATCGACGAGGCTAAGACCCCCGAAGCCCCCAGCGGTCCCAAGCGTATGCTGTACGTTGCTGTCGCGTTCCTCGCGGGCATCTTTATCGCAGTTGCCTATGTCGTTTTGGCAGACATGCTCAATACCCGCATCCGCGGTGCCGAAGAGGCAGAAGAGCTCCTGGGCATTCCCGTTGTTGGCCGAATTCCGGCTATGAAAGGTGGTAAATAGGCATGGCTAAGGCAAAGAACACCGATAAGCTCGTTGTACAGAATGCCGCCAAGACCCTTCTGGCCAACATCCGCTTTGCGAGCGTGGACGACCCCATTCGCACCATCACCGTTACCTCCTCGATTCCCAACGAGGGCAAGTCTACGGTTTCCATTAACCTTGCTCAGGCAATCGCCACGAGCGGCAAGTCCGTGCTCCTGGTCGAGGCCGATATGCGCCGCAGGTCCCTTTCCGATATGCTCGGCGTTCGTTCGCGCGGCGGACTCTATGCGGTTCTTTCCGAGCAGATCTCCATTGACCAGGCAATTGTCGAGACGGGTCAGAAGAACTTCTACTTCCTCGATGCCGAGCCGCATATTCCCAATCCTGCCGACATCATCGTCTCTCACCGCTTTGCCAAGCTGGTAAAGGCACTGTCCGCCAAGTTCCAGTACGTCATCTTTGATGCTCCCCCGGTCGGCACCTTCATCGATGCTGCCGAGATCGCAAGTCTGACCGACGGCACGCTGTTCGTGGTGCGCGAGGACTTCACCAAGCGTGAGGAGGCACTCAACGCTATCGGCCAGCTTAAGAAGTCCGAGAAGGTCAAGCTCATCGGTACCGTTATGAACTACTGCGAGACCGAGACCAGCGAGTACTACTACTCCTACTACACCAAGGACGGTAAGAAGGTTAAGAAGGGCTCCGACGATCAGGGGACTTCCAAAAAGGGCATCTTCACCAACCGAGCAAACGTTTAGTTGATTAAGGCTGACCTATGCGTGACATTCATTGCCATATCTTGCCGGGTGTAGACGACGGCGCCGCCGATCTCGATGAGAGCTTGGCGATGCTCGAGGCTGCCAAGCGGGCCGGTGTAACCAGAATCGTTTGCACTCCTCACTGCCGTGATCCCTATTTTGATTACGACAAGATGTGGGATGCCTTTGAGCTGCTGCGTGATAACGCTGACGGTTTTCCGCTCCAGATGGGCTTCGAGGTCAACCATCGAAAGCTTGTTGAGCTTGGTATCGATGCTGCGGAGCACTTGCATTTCGATGGAACCAACGAGTTTCTGCTCGAGCTTTCGACGCATGCCGATGCGTATGCGTTTAGAGAGTACGAGAACACGATTTACGATTTGCAGTGCCGTGGCTACCAGGTGATCATCGCTCATCCTGAGCGCTATCGTGCGGTTCAAAAGGATGTAAGCGTGGCGGAGCGTCTGGTCGATATGGGCTGCAAGCTGCAGGCTTCGGCGGACTTTATTGCCGGCGGTCGCTTTGGTCGCGAGAAAAAGCCGGCACAGCGTCTGTTTGATCAGAACCTGTACAGTTTCATCGCGAGCGATGCCCATAACGTGGGTCATTACGATTGCCTGGCGAAGGCTCGCGCGAAGTTTAGCGTGCGCGGAGCTCATTTTCGCTAAAATCTGTCCCTAACGTTCGCATTGAATGAAAGGGCAGCCATGGATATCCAACTTAAGACGGGATGCTTTGATGACGCGGCGTTGGTGCGCCGCGTCGTTTTTATGGACGAGCAGGGCTACGAGAATGAGTTCGACGCTATCGACGAGGATCAGAACTGCATTCATGTGACGCTCTATGTAGACGGCAAGATTGCCGGTTGCTCGCGTGTGTTTCCCGAAGAGCTTGAGCGCGCGGCTGACGCAGAGGCGCCGGTGTCACCGGCGTGCGACTTGGACGAAGGCATCGCGGCGGGGGAGACCTATATTATGGGGCGTGTGGCTGTGCTGCCGAGCATGCGCCGTCGCGGTCTGGCGAGCAAAATCGTTGAGGCCAGTGATGCCGCCGCGCGCGATGCCGGTGCCAAGCTCATAAAACTGCACGCTCAAGAATATGTCCTGCCGCTCTATGCCAAGGCGGGCTACACGCAGATCGCGCCGGTAGATTACGAGGACGAAGGCCAGCCCCATGCCTGGATGGCCAAACGCGTGAGCGACAGATAGGGACGTTCCTTTTCTGCCGGCAGGGGGGGCACTCCTTGGCAATTGGCGCATCGGAGCGTTTGGACATACAGTTTTTCGATTCCGTATGTATATATGCGCGCTAATGGGTTATAAAATCTAAGTCTGAACATAGCAGGTCTGCGATGCGGCTCGGGCAACCGGGCCGTTTTTGCGGACGGGGGTAGCGCGAAAGGACTGCACATGCGTCAATTTAAGACCGAGAGCAAAAAACTGCTCGACCTCATGATCAACTCCATCTACACCAATAAGGAAATCTTCCTGCGCGAGCTTATCTCCAACGCGAGCGACGCCGTCGACAAGCTCAACTTTAAGAGCCTGCAGGATCCGAGCGTTAAGCTCGACCAAGGTGACCTTGCCATCCGCGTCTCTTTCGACAAGGATGCCCGCACCATCACGATCTCGGATAACGGCATTGGCATGACCGCCGAGGAGCTCGAGCGCAACCTGGGCACCATCGCCCATTCCGGCTCCGAGGAGTTTAAGACCGAGAACGCCGAGCAGCAGGGTTCGGATGTCGACATCATCGGCCAGTTTGGCGTGGGCTTCTACTCGGCCTTTATGGTCGCCAGCCATGTGAAGGTCGTGAGCCGCGCCTATGGCGAGGATGTCGCCCATGTGTGGGAGTCGGACGGTCTTGAGGGCTACACCATCGAGGATGGCGAGCGCGCCGAGCACGGTACCGATGTCATTCTGACGCTGCGTGAGAACGAGAAGCTCGACGCCGATGGCGAGGCCGAGACCTACGATCGCTTCCTGACCGAGTGGGGCCTCAAGAGCCTGATTCAGCAGTACAGCAACTATGTGCGCTACCCGATTCGGATGATGGTGTCCAAGAGCCGCCAGAAACCCAAGCCCGAGGACGCCGGCGACGATTACAAGCCCGAGTATGAGGACTACCAGGAGCTCGAGACCATCAACTCCATGACGCCGATTTGGAAAAAGCGCAGCTCCGATGTTGAGCAGAAGGACTACGACGAGTTCTACAAGTCTACGTTCCACGACTTTGATAATCCTGCGCGCACCATCAGCTTCCACGCCGAGGGCACGCTCGAGTACGACGCCCTGCTGTTTGTGCCGGGTCGCGCCCCGTTCGATCTGTACAGCAAGGACTACGAGAAGGGTCTGGCGCTCTACAGCTCCAACGTGCTGATTATGGAGAAATGCGACGACCTGCTGCCCGACTACTACAACTTTGTGCGCGGTGTCGTGGATTCCGCCGACGTGTCGCTCAACATCTCGCGTGAGACGCTGCAGCAGAACCGTCAGCTCAAGGCCATCGCCAAGCGTGTGGAAAAGAAGATCACCGCTGACCTTGAGGATATGCGTGACAACGACCGCGAGGCCTACGAGAAGTTCTTTGAGAACTTTGGCCGCGGCCTTAAGTACGGCATCTACTCGAGCTATGGCATGAAGGCCGATGAGCTCGCCGACCTGCTGCTGTTCTGGTCTGCCAAGGAGCAGAAGATGATTACCCTAGCCGAGTATGCCAAGGGCATGCCCGAGGATCAGAAGGCCATCTACTACGCCGCCGGCGACTCGCGTGAGCGCTTGGCCAAGATGCCCGTGGTAAAGGGCGTGCTCGACCGCGGCTATGACGTGCTGCTACTGACGCAGGATGTGGATGAGTTCACCTTCCAGGCCATGCGTGAGTACATTGCCGCCGATATGCCCAAGATCTACGAGGACGATGCTGCCCGCGAGGCTGCCGAAAAGGCTGTGGCCGACGGTGCCGAGCCCGAGGTCGAGGATCGTCATCTGGAGCTCAAGAACGTCGCGACCGGTGATCTTGACCTGGCGACCGAGGACGAGAAGAAGGAGGCCGAGGACGCCACCAAGGAGAACGAAGACCTCTTTAGCGCTATGAAGGAGGCGCTCGGCGACAAGGTCGAGAAGGTCGCCGTCTCTGCGCGCCTGACCGATGCTCCCGCGTGCATCACCACCGAGGGCCCGCTTTCGCTCGAGATGGAGAAGGTGCTTCAGAAGGGACCCGAGGGCGCGCCCGACGGCATGCCCAAGAGCCAGCGCGTGCTCGAGCTCAACGCCAAGCACCCGGTCTTTGCCAAGCTCGTCGCTGCTCAGAAGGCGGGCGACGCCGACAAGATCAAGCAGTACTCCGGTCTGCTCTATGACCAGGCTCTGCTGGTCGAGGGCATCCTCCCCGAGGATCCTGTGGCCTTCGCAGCAGCTGTTTGCGAACTAATGTAGTTACGCGGTTTTACCAAACCTATTGGTTCCGCCGTTCTAACGAACGGCGGACCAGTCGACGCTGTGCGGGCCGCATTTGGACAATCTGACGTTCAACTTCAAGGGCGCGACCAGAAGGTCAGCGCGCTTTCGTTTCACGTCACCTTGTCTCAAATGCGGCCCGCTCGCTGCCCGTCCTCTACCTGCGGCGCTGTCGCAGTCCAAAGAATGATCCGTTTTCCTCCGTCCCCAAGGGATCATTTATTTGTCGGGGTTGTGGTTTTGTGACCTGCTGAAATTTAAGATACTGTACAACTGTACGTTAACTCATCTTCGTAGTATATTGCTACCCGCAAAACTCAGCACCATTGTGCCGTGAGGCACTAAAGCGCCTACGTACAATGGTTGTCGATAGTACGATTCGATTCAACGACAGGATGGATGGTCCAAGCGTGAGTCTCGGCAGCAAACTATCCAACGCAAAGGTCTCCTTTGCGATCTTTAAACGTGACATCAAGCGATTGCTCGTGAACCCCGTCGCCTTGGTGGTTACCCTCGGCGTGTGTGTTATTCCCTCGCTGTATGCTTGGTACAACATCGTGGCAAACTGGGATCCGTACGGAAACACCCAGGGCATCAAGATTGCCATCGCCAACAACGACCAGGGAACCCAAAACGACCTGGTGGGCGAGCTCAATGCGGGCGACCAGGTCGTCGATCAGCTCAAGGAAAACGATCAGCTGGGCTGGACCTTCGTCGACTCGGCGGCCGATGCCAAAGAGGGCGTCGAGAGCGGGGAGTACTACGCCGCCATCGTGATCCCCAAGAACTTCTCCGACAATCTTGTCTCGATGCTCGATGGGAATTACCGCCAGCCCAAGCTTACGTATTACGTTAACGAGAAGAAGAGCGCTATTGCGCCCAAGGTTACCGACACCGGCGCAAGCACCATCGAGGAGCAGATCAACTCGGAATTTGTCTCCACGGTGGGCGAGACCGTTGCCAGCATTGCCAAGGATGCCGGAGTCGATTTAAAGGACAAGGCAACCCAGACTCGGGATTCGTTGGCAAGTTCTGTCTCCGAGGCATCCGATACCTTGGGCGAGGTGCGCGATTCGATTGGCGACATGAATGCCGCTATCGATAAGACGAGTGGCGCTATCGCCTCGGCCGATGCGGCACTTGCCGGCATGCAGGGTCAGGCGCCGTCACTGACGCAAGCGATCTCTCAGGGCAACGACCTGCTGGGTGAAGCTCGCACCACGGCGGGCAACTCTATCGCCTCGCTCTCCAAGGCGCTCTCGGAAGGCAGCCTTGCGCTCACCAAGACGTCGGCCTCCGCGAACGCTGCCATCGGCAAGCTGACGGGAACGGTCACATCTACGACCACCCGTATCGACAACTCGCTCGAGTCTCTCCAAGCGACGATCGACCACAATAAGGCCGTTATCGGGCACTTGGAGATTCTCGCCAATGACACGTCGACAGGTTCCGAGGAAATTGACGCGCGCATTGTATCGACCATCAATACGCTCCGTGAGCAGAACGAGAAGTTGCAGAGCATCAAGGACGGTCTGTCCGCGCAGTCGAGCGCCATGGCGAATGACGCCGCGGCTGTTTCGGGCGCCAGCGACGCTATCAATAACGCAATCCAGACCGGTGCGACCAACCTTGGCCAGGCCCAAACAAGCCTGGGCCAAAACGCGCTGCCGAAGGCCTCGAGCGCGCTCGATTCCTTTGCCGCCGTTTCGGGCGATCTGACGGGAATTGTATCTGGCCTCACGCCCACGATTGCAAGCGCGCGCGGTACGCTTTCGCAGCTTAACGCTACGCTCGGCCAGGCCAAGACCACGCTGTCCCAGACCGATTCCTCGCTTGCCAAGGTCCAGGACAAGCTTGCGACCGCAGCCAATGACATCGCGGCGCTGCAGACCTCTGAGTCTATGGGCGAGCTCGCCGACCTTATGGGCGTCGATGTCAATGACGTGGCAGATTTCATGGCCTCTCCGGTCGAGCTGACGTCCAAGTCGATCTATCCGGTCAAGAGCTTTGGCTCGGGCATCGCTCCCTTCTACACCAATCTGGCGCTTTGGGTGGGCGGCTACGTGCTTATCGCCATCTACAAGCTCGAGGTCGACCGCGAAGGCATCGGCAGCTTTACCGCGCGTCAGGGCTACTTTGGCCGCTGGTTGCTACTGGTGATCCTTGGCGCGTTGCAGGCCATCATCGTTACGGTAGGCGATCTGGTGATTGGCGTGCAGTGCATTAACCCGCTGCTGTTCGTGCTGGGCGGCATCGCCATTTCGTTCACCTACGTCAATATCATCTATGCGCTGTCCACCACGTTTAAGCATATCGGCAAGGCTATCGGCGTCATTCTCGTCATCGTGCAGATCCCGGGTTCGTCGGGCATGTACCCCATCGAGATGATGCCCGGCTTCTTCCAGTGGCTGCACCCGCTGCTGCCCTTTACCTACGGCATCAATCTGCTGCGCGAGACGGTCGGCGGTATGTATTCGTTCAACTACCTGTTTAACCTGTGCATTCTGGGCGTGTTCTTGATCGTGGCGCTCTTTATCGGCCTGCAGCTGCGTCCGCTGCTGCTCAACCTTAACCTGCTCTTTGATAAACAGCTTTCCACGACCGGTATGATGATTTGCGAGTCCAACGACCTGCCGCGCCAGCGCTACTCGCTGCGCACGGCCATGCGTGTCATGCTCGATTCCGATTCGTACCGTCGCGAACTGCTCGATCATGCGGTCGCCTTTGAACATCGCTACCCGTACTACATCAAGGGCGGTTTTGCCGCCGTGGTGGGCGTTCAGGTCCTGCTCTTTGTCCTGTCGACGGTTCTCGATATCGACAATAACGGCAAGATCATCCTGCTTGTCATTTGGATCATCTCGGTTATTGCCATCTGCGGCTGGCTTATCAATATCGAGTATATCCGTGCGAGCCTCAATACCCAGATGCGCATCTCGGCGCTTTCGGATGAGGACCTGCGTCGCGAGATGCGCGAACACACGGCCGCCATTCCTGCCGCCCGCCATATGTTTGGCCTCAACGCCAGCGAGCGTGGTGCCAAGGGCGGCGATCAGTCCACGGGCCGCTTGCCGCATATAGGCTCGCACCATAAATCTCAGGGCAGCGACAGCACAGCCACAAATGATGGAGATACCACCGCGCTTGGCAAGCACTCCAAAGGAGGTGAGGCATAAATGAAGAACATCCTGCATCTGTTTAAGCGTGATGTCCAAAACGTGTCTCGCTCCGTGATCGGCATGGTTGTTGTGATGGGCCTCATTATCGTGCCGTGCCTGTACGCGTGGTTTAACATTGCCGGAAGCTGGGATCCCTACGGCAATACCGGCAACCTTAAGATTGCAGTGGTCAACACCGACGAGGGCTACGAGAGCGATCTGATTCCCGTCGAGGTTAACGTGGGTGAAAACGTAACCGCCACCCTGCGCGGCAACGAGAACTTCGACTGGGTCGTGCTCAACAATCGCGAAAAGGCTATCGAGGGCGTCAAGTCGGGCGCATACTACGCCGCCGTCGTTATCCCAAAAACGTTTAGCGCCGACATGATGACGCTTTTCTCGACCGACGTGAAACACGCCGATATCGAGTTTTACGAGAATCAGAAGGCCAACGCCATCGCGCAGATCGTGACCGAGAAGGGCTCGAGCGCCGTTCAGAGTCAGGTTAACGAGACCTTTACCAAGACCATCACGTCCATCGGTCTTAAGACGGTGTCCAGCCTGCTCGATTACATGAGCACCGACCAGGTCAGCAACTTTATCGCCAACCTGTCCTCGACGCTTGGCGATTCGATTGAGGACCTGCGAGACGTTCAGGCCAGCGCAACATCGCTTGCGGGCATTTTGAGCTCCACGTCCGATTCGCTGACGTCGGCGAGCGGCATGCTCAAGCAGACCGGTGCCGTCGATGAGTCGACAAAGCAGCTCATGGAACATGCCAAAAGCGGTATCGATGATTCCAAAGAAGCGCTTAAGGCGGCAAACGATGCCATCGATGCCGCGATCGATGGAAGTGCGGGTTCGTTCGACAATGTGTCTGCCGAGCTCGCGAAGGCGTTCGATGCCGCGAACCAGCATGTCGACCTTACGGTGTCCCAACTCAACGATGCCGCTTCGGCCCTCAATGCGCGCGCCAAGGATATCGATGCGATGGCCGATCAGCTCCGCAGTCTTGCCGACCAGGTGAGCGATGAGAATTTGAAGGATGGCCTCAAGTCCGCCGCGACGTCGCTGGGCAGAATCGCCGTTGAGTACCGCAACAATGCCGAGGATCTGGCGGCCACCGCGAAGTCTCTCTCCGACAGCATGGCCGAGGTCAACAACTCGCGTGCCGAGGTCGATCAGGCCATCGCCGATGCCAAGGCCGGCATCGCGGGTGCCAAATCCGATTACGATTCCACGTTCTCGGTTAAGGTCAAGGAGCTCAAGAAGACCGTCTCGGGCATCCTAGACTCGCTCGATGGTATCTCGGGCAATCTGGATAGCGCCGTAGACGGCCTAACCGACGCATCCGGTTCGCTGGCAAAGGGCCTCTCCAAGGCCGCCAAGCTGGTCAACAAGGCTTCCGATCAGCTAGGTGAAGCGTCCGATAAGATCAGTGCCTTTAAGGACGAGCTCGATGGCGCCCTGATGTCGGACGACCTTGCCACGATCAAGACGATGATCGGCAATGATCCCGAGGGTCTGGCCGTGTCGCTTTCCGGCCCCGTCGCGCTCGACCGCAAGCCGGTCTATCCGATTCGCAACTACGGTTCGGCCATGGCACCGTTCTACACGATTCTGTCGCTATGGGTCGGCTCGATCGTGCTGGCGGCCATGATGAAGGTCTCGGTTGACGATGAGCTCATCAACGAACTCATCCCCGTGCGCCTGCACGAGATCTATCTGGGCCGCTACCTGTTCTTTGGCGGTCTGGCCCTGCTGCAGGCAACGCTCGTGTGCGCTGGCGACATCCTGTTCTTTGGCATCCAGTGCGACAACCCGCTGCAGTTTGTACTTGCCGGCTGGGTCGCGAGTCTCGTGTTCTCCAATATCGTCTACACGCTCACCGTGTCGTTTGGCGATATCGGCAAGGCGCTCGCTGTCGTGCTGCTGGTCATGCAGGTCGGCGGTTCGGGCGGCACGTTCCCCATCGAGATGACCGGCCCCGTGTTCCAGGCGATCTATCCGTTCCTGCCGTTTACTCACGGCATCAACGCCATGCACGCCGCCATGGCCGGTGCCTACCATATGGAGTACTGGGTTGAGCTGGGCATTTTGGCGAGCTACCTGATTCCGTCGCTGGCCCTGGGCGTCGTCTTCCGCCGTCCGGTCATCAAAGCCAACGACTGGATCATCGAAAAGCTGGAATCAACTAAGCTAATTTAGTGCGGCAACGTTAACGCTGATGTAGCACTAATGCCAGCGAGCGAGTCGCATTTGCGCCAAGGTGACGTGAAATGAAAGGGCGCTGACCTTCTGGTCGCGCCCTTGAAATTGAACGTCAGATTGGCGTGAATGCGGCTCAGGGCCAGCGACGGAATCAGGTAGCTCGGCCGGTCCGCCGTTCGGTAGAACGGCGGAACAAAACGCTTTAGTGGGCTGGATTGCGATGCAACGCCGGTTGTTGCTACAGTAGCGGGGCGTACCGGGGGTCCGGTGCGCCCTGTTTGTATTTGACCATGAGGCGGCACGCAGCCATACGCGTGCGGACACCACGCCCAGATTGAGTGTGAGGATGTTCCATGGCCCAATACGCTGCCAACGAAATCGAAAACATGCCCGATAGCCCTGTGGCCCGTGAGGATTTGGGCGCGGGCGGTATTCCCCGGGGTGCCGGCGCACGCTCGCCGCTGTTCTGGAAAGTTCTGCTACTTTCGGTGGCGGTCATCTGGGGCTACTCCTTTACCACTATGAAGGGCGCGCTCGACACCATTCCGGTGTTCGAGCTGGTCTACGTTCGCTTTCTCCCGGCATCACTGGTTATGTTTGCCATTTTCCATAAGCGCATCATCGCTCATTTCAATGCCCGCAACCTGATCGTCGGGCTTGGCATGGGCGCGCTCATGTGGGGTGCCTACGGTTTGCAGACGATCGGCCTGGCACAGACCACGGCAGGCAAAAGCGCGTTTTTGACGGGCACGTACTGTATCTTGGTTCCGTTTGCGAGCTACGTCCTAAGCGGCGAAAAGCTTACCCGTTACAACTTGGGCGCCGCGTTGCTGTGCCTGGCGGGCATTGGCTTGGTGGCGCTCGATAGCGTCGAGTTCAATGCCGGCGATGCTATTACCTTGGGCGGTGCGATCTTCTTTGCCATCCAGATGGCGGTGACGGCCAAATACGGTCGCAAGATGGACATCAACGTCATCACGTTTTGGATGTTTGTGGGCAATGGCGTCTTGAGCTTGGCAACGTCGCTGCTATTCGAGACCCAAGCGCCCGCGTCCGTGTGGACGCCGAGCTTTATCGGCGTGATGGCCTTCCTCTCGGTGGGCTGCACGTGCGTGGCGCTGCTCATCCAAAACGTCGGCTTGGCGCACGTCCCGGCCTCGACGGGCTCATTACTCTTATCGATGGAGTCGCCTTCGGGTGTGCTGTTCTCGGTGCTGCTGATGGGGGAGGCGCTCACCTCGCGTCTGCTTGCCGGCTTTGCGCTCATCTTCCTGTCGATTATCTTGAGCGAGACGCATTTCGATTTCTTGCGCCGAAAATCTCGCCCGCAATTGTAAACAACTTGTTGCGCCGCCCTCCCAGGGCGGCATTTTTTATGTCATGCCTTTACAGTTGTGCCTTGCACTTTACGCTATCAAAGTGCGTGCTGCAAAAACGTTACTGGAGGGCATCTATGGCACCAGCTCTGTCCGATTTTCAACCGCAACCAGCGCCTCAGGCTACCACGGCGGCGCAGACCGCTATCGGCGATGGCCTGGTCAAAGAAGCCCAGGCATTTGCCGATGAGCTCGCTGCGTGGCGACACGATCTACACCAGATGCCCGAGCTCGGTAACAATCTTCCGCAGACGTCTGCCTATATCCAGGCACGTCTGGACGAGATGGACATCCCCCATACCACGCTCGTCGACGGCTCCTGTGTTGTTGGCCTGATCGGTGCCGGTGCGGCCGCGGCCGCTCAGGGCAATGGCACGTGCAAGGACGAGCAGACCGGAACGGTCGTCATGCTCCGAGGCGATATGGATGCCCTACCCGTTGTCGAGGAATCCGGCGAGCCCTTTGCATCCACCAATGGCTGCATGCATGCTTGCGGTCACGATATGCACGCGACGGCGCTGCTTGGTGCGGCGCGCCTGCTCAAGGCCCGCGAGGCCGAGCTTGTGGAGGCCAACGCCACGGTGAAATTGCTGTTCCAGCCGGGCGAGGAGACCTTTGAGGGAGCACGCGCTGCCATCGCCGATGGCCTGCTGCAGAACCCGCGCCCTCAGGCGGCCTTTGCCATGCATGTCAACAGCCAATCGCCGCTCGGCCTGGTGCTCTATGGGAGCCCGGCGCTTTCGGGCGTGTACGGTTTTCGCATCACGCTGCAGGGCAAGGGCGGCCATGGCTCGAGCCCCGAGATCTGCATCGATCCCATCACGGCCGGCGTCCATGTGCACCTGGCGCTCCAGGAGCTTATCTCCCGCGAGGTGCCGGCGGCCAAGGAAGTCGCACTTACCGTTGGTAAGTTCGCCGGTGGCTTGGCGGCCAACGTCATCCCCGACACCTGCGTGCTCGAGGGAACGCTGCGCGGCTTTGACGTTGAGCTCATGGAGCACCTAAAGACCCGCATCGCGGAGGTCGTTAACGGCGTTGCCACGACATATCGTACGCCGGCGACCATCGAGACACTTTCGGATGTTCCGCCGCTTGTACTCGACAGCGATATGACTCAGGCGTCGCTTGGCTACGTGGGCGCAGTGCTGCCCAAGTCGGCTTTCTTGCCGCTTTTCCATGCCATGGCGAGTGAGGACTTCGCGCTTATCTCGAGCGAGATTCCGAGTGCGTACTTTACCGTGGGCGCGGCCGTAACCGACACGGACGAACACTTTGCCCAGCACCATCCCAAGGCACGTTTTAACGATGCCGAGCTGCCGCTCGGTGCTGCGGCTTATACCGCCGTCGCTTTGGGCTATATCGCCGACCACCGGTAGCATCCAACCTTGCCTTTCAAGCCTGCGGGCATGGCCATAAGGCCTATGCCCTTGTCTTTCAAGGCAATCTTGGGCACTACCGGCGCCCGGCGCAGGCTATTCGTTTTTTAAAAGGAGCGGTATGTCCCAACAACGTAAATTCTTCCCCGGCTGGCTCGTGGTGGCCTCCGGCTTCGTAATCATGGCCACGTGCTACACGATTTTCGTCAACTGCATGAGCCTGTTCCAGCCGCTCATCGTCAGCGACCTCGGGATTACGCTTGCCCAGTACAACATCTCCAACGCTATCTCCACCGTGGTGAGCGTCGTGGGTTCGCTCGTTATCGGCCATGTTGCCGATAAGGTGAGTGGCCGCGTACTGGGCTCGCTCACCGTTATCGCTACCTCGGCGGTGCTTGCCGGCATGAGCTTTGTCGGTGAGCTTTGGCAGGTCTACGTGCTCTTTGCCGTCTCGGGCTGCTTTGCCGTTGCCTCGACCCGCCTGCTCATCAGCCTTGTGACCGCCAACTGGTTTACGGCCAAGCGAGGCCTTGCCATCTCCATCGCACTTTCGGGCTCGGGCTTTGGCGGAGCCATTCTCTCGCCGATCGTGAGCTCGCTTATCGTGAGTGTGGGCTGGCGCTCTGCGTTCCTGGTACTCGCTGCCGTCTGCATTGTGGCGGCACTGCCCATCACGGCCTATTCCTTCCGCACCAAGCCTTCCGAGATCGGCCTTAAGCCGCTCGGCGAGAACCCGGGCGATCCGTCCGTCTCGACGGCTGGCGACAAGGACGAGCACACGGCGCCCGAGGTTAGCGTCGGCTGGTCTCGTATCAAGAAGAGCCCGGCGTTTTGGCTGCTTGTCGTCGCCTTCCTCTTTATGGGCTTGGTCAATGGCGCCATCCTGCCCAACCAGGTTACCAACATGACGAGTGTTACCGTCAACGGTGCCAAGATCGTCACGGGCGGCCACGATCCCCTGTGGGCGGGCACCGTGCTTTCGGCCTACATGGTTACCGTCGTTATTGCCAAGATTTCGCTCGGTGCGATCTATGACCGCTTTGGCCTGCGCTTTGGCAATATCCTTGGCTCCGTTGCGTGCATTATCGCCTGCGTGGCGCTGTGCTTCCCGACGACGGACCTCGGTCCTATAGTCGCCGCTGTGAGCTTTGGTATCGGAACGTGCATGGGCACCATCACGCCCACGATCGCGGCTTCCAAGCAGTTTGGCATGGCCGACCTTGGCAAGGTCACGGGAACCATCACCTCGCTCGAGATGGTCGGCGGCACCGTAGGTGCCATTGTCTCGGGCGTGCTGTTCGATGCCACGGGCTCCTTTGCGAGCACCTGGATCGTGTGCCTGGCGTGCTCCGTGGTTATGCTCGTGTTCCTGCTGGCATCCGAGCCCATCGCCGCCAAGCTGCGCGCGAGCGTGGCGGGGGAGTAGACGTCCGTCGCTCTTTTCTGTTCGCCCCGTTCTGTCCGTGGCCGCCCTGGAAGCCGAATGGATGCTCGTACCATCATTCGGTTTCCAAGGCGGCCACGGGCCTACGAATGATCCGTTTTCCTCCGTCCCCAACAGATCATGTGACCCGAAGGGGTCGGAGGAAAGCGGACCGGCTGTCGCGGCGGCGCGTCTGGCCGAACGAGT
>CABUDJ010000027.1 GCA_902490325.1 uncultured Collinsella sp.
GCCCCGACCCGCGGTCACGAGCGGGGGCTCCTATCTTTTTAGTGCCCTCGGATTGAGTCATAGTGTCTGTCACGTCCAAAACATCGGGGCTAGTGGCCTCCTGTTCGTGCGGAACTCGCGATAAACCTAAGCCGGTGCCCCCGCTCTCCCGGGGCCTGTGGCTACTTGGTTGTCGCAAGCGGCTCGCTTTTCGGAACTGGGCTGATGATTTCTAGATGTAAGGCGCTCTTGGTCCTAACGGGCCTGGGGCGCCTATCTTTTGGAGGTAGATTTTTGGGACATGCCTGAAAATCTACCTCAAACTTCTAGTGTAGGACGAGAAGTTGTAGCTGAAACTTCTCTTGTAGGACGAGAAGTTATATACTCAAGATGTTGAAAGGAGAGCATTATGGCGCCTACAGCGTTGGGTATTGCAGAGATTGTTGCCGAGGCCCGTTCCTTTGAGATTCCTCACGTCGTGCATCGAGACGATGCCATCAGTGATCTTCCTGAGCCAAAGCCGTTCAATCTTGTCCATATCATCACGGGTATCAGGCGCTGCGGCAAAACGTTCTATGCGTTTCAATGGATTCGTCGCCTTATCGATCGCGGTGTCGATGCCGAGCGTATCTTCTATTTCAATTTTGCTGATGACCGTCTTCGACCGGCGCCGGACACGCTCATGAGCGACATTTTGGAAGAGTATTGGCGGCAGGTTCCCTCAGCGCGAACGAAAGGCTGTTATCTCTTTCTGGATGAGGTGCAGGAGACCGATGGCTGGCAGGGCGTTTGTCAGCGTTTGGCGGAGCACGAGAGCGTAACGCTTGTTATCACCGGATCGTCCTCAAAACTATCTGCCGATGAAATAGCGACGCAGTTTCGCGGTCGCTCGCAAGAGCACGCTATGCATCCGCTTTCATTCCGCGAGTATTGTGCGTTTCATCACATTGAAACGCCGGATATGTCTACTAGTGCTGGGGCTCCAGCTGTTTCTCCGCAGCGGCGAACTGATCTGGAATCGGCATATGACCGTTATCTCATAGAGGGTGGCTTTCCTGGGGTTCAGGAGCTTGATGCCGGTTCGCGTATTCAGATGCTTCAAGCCTATTTGCGAGATGTTGTTGCACGAGACATTCTCGAGCGGAGTGGGCGCACGGATATCGCTCTTGCCAACCAAGTAGGGCTCTTCTGCCTTCGAAACACGGGTTGCGACCTTTCGGTTAACAGTTTGTTGGAAGCCTTAAAGTCTGTCGGATATCGAGCGTCATGGGAAAAAATAAACGAACTCGTTCGTTTATTCCAGCAGGCTCATCTCATTGGATTACTTCCGGAGTATTCAACTTCTTTGGCTCCTAAGACAACGACAACAGACAAGGTCTATGCCGTCGACCAGGGGATGGCATATGCAACATCGCGTGCTAATCAGCAGGATATAGGAAAGCGTTTGGAGACTGCGATTTATGCTGAACTCATGCGCCGTACGGCAAACGGCCGGTTGGAAACGGTGACTTCATTTACGGCTCCAACGCAAGCACGAGAAAAAGTTGATTTCTTGGTCGGCGACGCTTTGGCATCGGAACCATACGCGCTTTACCAGGTGACAGTCGATATGACGGCAGAGAAAACGCGCAGGCGTGAAGTTGGTTCCCTTGAGGTTGCTATGGTAAAAACCGGTATCAAGGATGCCAATATCATCACGCTGCGCGAGGCGACCCAGATCAAAACGGAGCATGGCGTCATCGAGGTTATTCCCGCATGGAAATGGTCGCTTGGTCTGTAATGCTACGCCGGCCCGCCGGGGCCGCATGGCACCATGTTGATGACCGGCGCTTTAGGAACGTCCCTAAGTGCCGGTTTGGCTGGTAAGTCGAGATGTGGGGAGCCCGTTGCTGGTATGGGACGGAGGGATTCCGCGTCCGCCTGGTCGGCGGCCGCGCTCCGCTGCGTCGCTTCGCTCCTTGCGTGCTGCGCTGGAAAACGCTTCGCGTTTCCTCAGCTCCGCACCCTTGCGGGTTCGAATCCCTCTGCTTGCCCACAAGAAAGCGCCCTGGGCCGTTATGGGCTCAGGGCGCTCAATTTTAATGGCTGGGACGGAGGGATTCGAACCCCCAACAGCCGGCACCAAAAACCGGAGTTCTACCGTTGAACTACGTCCCAATGTGTGGTGTTGCCCAAAAGCAACTCGTTTAGTTTACCTAATCTGCGAGGGCATCGCAAACGCCATCGAGCAGGCGTACGGCGAGTGTCTGCGCGTCGCTGGCCGTGAAGGTGCCGTTGTAGCGCGTCATGCCCGTGAGCTCAATGCGAATGCGTGCCGGCTTCTGCTGCGCGGCGACATTGGCAGTGCGGATGCGCTGGGCCAGGTTATGGCACTCGGCGAGGGCGATCGTGGCGCGCGGCGCTGCATCTGCGGGCAGCTCATCGCTTGCAATTTCGAGTACCAGGTCCACGTCGGTCGGAACCTCGGAATCGCAAAGCATCATGCCGCTACTATCGGTCGTCGCCGTGGCGATGTTCCACATGCGCGATGCAACGCTGCGCGCGATGGGGTCCTCACCGATGACGGCAATCTGGAAGCGCTCGAGCACGTTGGCGGCGCGAGCAAAACCGATGCGGGACTCGGCTTCGGTGACCGAGGGCTTGCCCTCCCACACATGGTGCAGGCGGTTGATGTAGGCGTAGGTGTCCTGGAAGGCCATGCCGTCGGCAAACAGGCCGACATTTTCCTGGAACTGCTGCAGGGCGGCCTCGGTATGCGGACCAAAGTAGCCGTCGTCTTCGCCACAGGCAAAGCCCAAAACGTTGAGAGCGCGCTGCAGGGCCTGCACATCGGCGCCATGGAAATTGGGCATGCGCAGATAGAGAGTGCGGTCGCCCAGCTTATACGAAGCGTCTACAAGGGCGCTCCAGCAGGGGATATCGACGGCATGACCGGCAGCAAGGCCGCTGTCGAGCCTGAAGGTGCTGACGGCCTGCTCAGTGGTGGCTCCAAAGTACTTGTCGGTGACTTCGGCGGCATCAATCGTGTAGCCGAGCTGCAGGAGACGAGACTGCACGTCCTCGACGGCTGCTCCTTGCATGCCCGTTGTAATAGGTTCCATGAACGAACCCCTTTCGGCGTACCATTCGTACTATTTGAGCGTCTGTCGGATAGACAACGCAAAGGGATGCATAAACATGCACTCAACAGTGTAGCAAGTTGTGCCTAAATACGCTGCTGACAGGTTTTATAACCCCCGTTAGTTAAGGCGCTCCACAAAGAAATCTGCCATGGAGAGGAACAGCTCGCGTGCGTGCGGATCAAGCTCAACGTTCTCGATGGCCGCTTTGGCCTTAGCGGTCAGGTCGAGCGCGTAAGTGTGGGCGTAATCGATGGAGCCGGTCTCCTGGAAGATCTCCACGGCGCGTGCGAGCTGCGCGGGATCATCGGTGCCCGAGGAAAGAATCGCCTCGACCTCGTCGTGGTGGCGCTCATCAGAGAGGGCGTGTACGGCGACAAGCGTGCGCTTGCCCTCGGTGATGTCGGTGCGGAAGTCCTTGTTGGCGGCTTCCTTAGTGCCGACAAGGTTGAGCAGGTCGTCCTGAATCTGAAAGGCAAGGCCCGTATGCAGGCCAAAGGCGCGCAGCGCTTCGATTTGCTCATCGCTGCCGCCGCCGATAATGGCTCCGGCGGCAAGCGGCGTGGCTCCGCTGTAAAACGCGGTCTTGTGCGTCGCCATGTCCAGGTAGTCATCAACCGAGATATCAAAGCGCCCGTCACGGACCCAACCCAGGTCGAGCGCTTGACCCTCGATGGTGCGGACGATCATCTCGGTAAGCTCGTGGAGCACACGCAGCTTCACGTCGGACTCCAGCGTGGGGTCGTCGAGAACCGTCTTGGTGACCATGGTGAGCGCCAGGTCGCCACAATTGATGGCAAGGCCCGTGCCCTCGGTAAGGTGCATACAGGGCTTGCCTCGACGAAGCTGTCCGTTGTCGGCGATGTCGTCGTGGATCAGTGCGCCCGACTGGAAATGCTCGATAGCTGCCGCGGCGCTGCGGGCGCTCTCAAAGCTACCGCCCACTGCGGTTGCGGCGAGCATACAGATAAGCGGGCGGTGGCGCTTGCCGGCGTTGGCCGTAAAAGCCGAGAGCGGCGCGTACAGGTAGCGCTCGATATCGGCAGAGGTCGCCTGTCCGTCAAAGAACGTGGCCAGATAGTCGTTAATCTGGTCAAAGTGCTGGGCTAAAAAGCTGGTAAACGGACTGGACACGGGTTCTCGCATTCTTTCTTGGGTTACATCGTTGCGGTGTGCAGATACCATATTGCCACATTGGAGTTGCCGGCGCGTCTGTTTTGGCGATTTGGAGAAACGGGACGCGTGCGCGTGCCGGCTGCTTATATAAGCCTAAAGTGCTCGAGCGCCTTGACGACGCCATCTTTGTCGACCGAGTCGGTGATGTAGTCGGCGCGCTTTTTGAGATAGTTCGGCGCATTGCCCATGGCGATACCGACATCGACGGCGTTCATCAGCGAGACGTCATTGCTGGCGTCGCCGATGCCGTATACGGTTCCGTGGTGGGGATCGAGGGCGTCGAGTACAGACTGGATGCCCCCGCGCTTCGTGCATTCGCGGGGCGAGATTTCGGTTACCTCGAGTTCGAGCTCGTTAAAGCACAGCAGCGGCTCAAGTGCCTTATCTTGAGCGATGTGGTTGGCGAGCGATGTAGACATCAAGATCTTGTAGACACTGTAATGTTGCAGCTGCGTGACTGCGTCGCCCAGGGTGCGCGCGTATCCGGGAGCATCGGGGGCATCGGCACTCATGCGCACGACGCCGTTGAGGCCCTCAAAGCGGATGACCTCGCCCGATTGCTCAAGGTAGGGGGCAAGACGCTGCAGCATACTGGGCGTCATCGACAGATCGCGAATTGCGTGTCCGTTGATCTCGGCGTAACCGCCCGCAAGACAGACGATGCCGGTCCAGGGCAGCTCAAGAAGTTTGGGGTGGATGCAGCTGAGGGTGCGTCCTGTGCAGATAAAGGCCATGTTGCCGTTTGCAACGAAATCGCGGATGGCCTGCGAGACCGCCTCGTTGGGATAAGGGGACAGGTCACGCTCGTCTTCGGGAAGGTCTTGGGCGAGCCTGGGGTCTTGCCAGGCGAGCGTTCCGTCGATATCGAAGAAGCAGATATCGCCGCGCTTATGGGCTGCGCTGGCGGCAGGGGAGGCCGAGGTGGTGGGCACAAATCCCGGCTCGAGGCCCATGATCTGGTCAAAATGCTCTTTAACGCGGGGAACGGAGATGCCGATGATCACCTGGGCGGTCTTGCCCGTAATGATGAGGCTCTTGGCGCCCACCGCGACAAACGACGCGTTATCTGCAACGATGGAAGGGTCTGCGACCTCGACGCGCAGGCGCGTGGCGCAGTTGGTTGCGCCCACGATATTGCCAACGCCACCTAAGAGCTGAATTACCCGCTCAGCGAGGACGTGATCTTGATCGGATCGACTATTGACTTCGTCATTGGGAGATTGCTCTTTGGCAAAGTCGCTTCCCGTTAAACGATCGATTGTCGTGCGATTGGCGACATGATTCTCGCGGCCCGGCGTCTTAAGGTCATAGACCAAGATGAGTGCTCGAAAACTAACAAAGAAGATGAGGCTAAAGGCAAGGCCGATGCCGAGCGCCAAAAGGTAGGAGCCGGCATGCATTCGCATGAGTGGGATGAAGTTGAAGGCCGTCATTTCCATGAGACCGCCCGAGAAGATGCCGACGATGCCAAAGAAGTTCATGGTCATGGCAAGGCAGGAGGATAGGACGGCGTAGAGCAAAAAGAGTCCAGGATAGGTGAACATAAAGAGAAACTCGAGCGGCTCGGTGACACCGCAGACCACCGAGGCGACGATGGCGGGCAAAAGGATGACCTTAAGGCCGGCGCGGCGTTCGGGTTTGGCGGTGAAATAGAATGCTGCCGCGATGGCGGGAAGGCCAAAGAGCTTGCCCCAGCCGGTGGCGGTAAAACCTGCCCAGGGCGCAAGTTCATTTAAAGGGCGCGTGCTATGGGAGAGAATGGGGAGCAGGTTGGTCCACGTGGCGTAAATACCGTCGTGAATGACCAGATTGTCGTAATAGATGGGCATATAGAGCAGGTGGTGCAGCCCCATGGGCTCGAGTGCTCGCTCCAAAAACACAAAGATGCCCACGCCGAAGGGGCCGACGCCCGCAAGTGCGTGGCGCAGCGTTTCGGTTACAGCGTATGCGAAGGGCACGATGGCGGCCGAGATGGCGGCAAGGGCAAACACGGCAAAAAAGCTGATGAGGTAGACCAGCGAGGAACCCGAGAAGGTGCCGAGCCAATCGGGAACCTTGGCATCGTAGAAGCGGTCATGGATGGCGACGACGGTTGCCGATACCGCCAGCGGGCCGATAATGCCGGTGTCGAGCGTCTTGATGCCGTCGATGACGGTGATACCGCTGGCGGGGGTCAAAGATGATGGGTACTTAAGCCCAAGGTTGTCTCCGCTCAGCTTAATGATCTCGCTCAAAAAGAAGCAATAGGCAAAATAGGCCACAAGCGCCTCGAGGCAGCAGCGTGCCGGTTGCTTTTGGGCAAGACCGATAGGCAACGCTACGGCAAAAAGGAGCGGGAGACGTTTAAAGACCGTCCACGAGCCGCGCTGGATGATGGTCCAGAAAACGTACCAAGGGGTTCCGTATACGGCGAGGTCACCGACGATGTCTACGGTCGTGGCGAGGGCGGAGATGCCGACCATGAGGCCTGATATAGAAAACAGCATGGCGGGCGCGAACATGGCTCCGCCAAAACGTTGGATTTTCTGCAGCATAATATGCCTTCCGGATGCAACATGCTGTGCGAGCAAGAACGTTTAAACAATGAACTCATTGTAGAGGACTGGCTGCTTGCCGCATTGACGGTTTTGATTCGAATCGATTGGAGCATCACGGGCGCCGTTGACAGTTAATAATCGGTGCTTTGCCGATAGACGGTTTAAACAACCCAAAGAAATGCTATCGTGCCTAGCCATACATATTAATTAGAGGTGAAACAATGCCAAAAGCGATATACGAAGGAATCTACCGAGAAATACGCTCGCGCATCATTAATGGGACCTATGCGTTTCAGGAGATGCTGCCAACCGAAGCTGAGTTGACCGCGGAGTTCGGATGTACTCGCAATACTGTCCGTCGCGCCTTGGGTATGCTGGCCGACGGGATGTTTGTGCAGCCCATACACGGCAAGGGCGTGCGCGTTATTTGGCTTAAGGGCGAAACCGACATGTTGGGCGCACTCGAAGAGGTTGAGTCGTTTGGCGAGTTCGCAAAACGCAACAATGCCGTCGCATCGACCGAGGTCAAGTCTTTTGAACATTTGATTTGCACGGAGCAACTTTCTCGTCGCCTGGGCTTTAAGGTGGGCGAGGAGCTGATTCGTGTAGTGCGTGTCCGAAGCCTCAACGGCAGTGCTCGCCAGGTGGACCACGGCTACTTTTTGGAGTCGATCGCCAAGGGCCTGACGCCCGAGGTCGCCGAGAAGTCTATCTACGACTATCTGGAGCACAAGCGCGGCATCAAAGTGATGGCGAGCCGCCGTACGGTGAGTGTCGAGCTTGCCAACGATGAGGACTGCAGCTACTTGGACCTTGGCAAATACAACTGTGTCGCCGTCATGGAGAGCCAGTCGTACACCTCGGACGGCATCTTGTTCGAGGTCACGCATGCCCGCACGCATCCCGAGATCTTCCACTACCGCGTCAACTCCAAGCGATAGCCGGCTAGCTCGCAGCCTGGCGAGACTCATGCCCTCAAAGAGAAAACGCCCGGTCAAACCGACGATGCATCGGCTTGACCGGGCGTTTTCTCTATATTCGATAACAAATAATTGTTTATACAAAACTTGTCAAGTATCAAGTTGAAATTACCGTTCACCGAAGTTTTTCTACCGCTCTAGTAATACTTGTTCAAACAACTAGCCAAATAGCGTATCGTACAAATCAGCAAAAGGGGCAAAGTCCCCGAGCCAATCTCCGAAGGCGGCGGCAAAGGGTGCCGCCACGGTGTGAAAGGGTGGATTGTAATGAAGAACGAAATGAGCAGAAGGCAGTTCCTGGGCTTTGCTGGTTCCGCGGCTGCGGTTCTTGGTCTGGGTCTCGTGGGCTGCGGCGGTTCTGCCGGCTCCGGCTCCTCTGCTTCTGGTGACGCTGCCGAGGTCTACTTCCTCCAATTCAAGCCCGAGGTCGACAAGGAGTGGAAGGAGATCGCCAAGGCCTATAAGAAGGAGAAGGGCGTCGAGGTCAAGATCGTGACCGCCGCCTCCAACACTTACGAGGAGAAGCTCAAGTCCGAGATGTCCAAGAGCTCCGCTCCGACCCTGTTCCAGGTCAACGGCCCCACCGGTCTTAAGAACTGGAAGGATTACTGCGCCGACCTGTCCGATACCAAGCTCCGCGGTGAGCTCATTGACGACTCCCTGGCTCTGCAGTCCGATGGCAAGGATCTGGGTATCGACTGGGTCCAGGAGAGCTACGGCATCATCTACAACAAGCAGCTGCTCGAGAAGGCTGGCTACAAGGCCGAGGACATCAACTCCTTCGACAAGCTGAAGGCTTGTGCCGACGACATCCAGGCCCGTAAGGACGAGCTTGGTGTTGAGGGTGCCTTTACTTCTGCCGGCATGGATGACTCCTCCAGCTGGCGCTACACCACCCACCTCGCCAACCTCCCGCTCTACTACGAGTTCGAGAAGGAGCACAACCAGGAGGACGACGAGATCAAGGGCGAGTATCTCGACAACTTCAAGCAGATTTTCGACCTGTACATCACCGACTCCACCTGCGATCCTTCGCAGCTTGCCTCCAAGACCGGCGACGACGCCACCAACGAGTTCGCAACCGGCAAGGCCGTCTTCTATCAGAACGGTTCTTGGGCCTACGCTGACCTCACCAAGGCCGGCATGACCGACGATCAGATTGGCATGATGCCCATCTACATCGGTGTCGACGGCGAGGAGAACCAGGGCCTGTGCTCCGGCGGCGAGAACTACTGGTGCGTCAGCTCCCAGGCTTCCGAGGATGCCCAGAAGGCCACCGAGGACTTCATGTATTGGTGCGTCACTTCTGACACCGCCACCAGCATCATCGCTGACAAGATGGGTCTGACTGCCCCGTTCAAGAGCGCTAAGGAGACCACCAACGTCTTCTCGCAGCAGGCCGTTGCCATGGCCAAGGACGGCAAGAAGACCGTCGCTTGGGACTTCGTTTACATCCCCTCTGAGGAGTGGAAGAAGAACCTCAAGCAGGCTCTGATTGCCTATGCTGCCGACAACAGCAAGTGGGACGGCGTCAAGAACGCCTTCGTCGATGGCTGGAAGACCGAGAAGGCTGCTTCCGAGTAAGCAGTTGCTGCCCAAGCTATCTGATTAGCGACAGGGGGCGGGCAGACGTTGGTTTGCCCGCCCCCTGCATATTGAAAGGACCCTTCTATGGGCAAAGCACTCAAGCGCTGGTGGCCGCTCTTTATGCTGCCCACGTGTCTGGCGTTTATGATCGGGTTCGTGATCCCCTTTATCCAGGGTTTCTATCTCTCGTTCTGCCAGTTTATTACCATCAACAACACGCACTTTGTCGGTATCGAGAACTACGTGCGCGCACTGTCCGATCCGCAGTTTGCCACGTCGTTCTTCTTTACCGTGGCGTTTGCCTTCCTGTCGACGGTGCTCATCAACGTGATCGCCCTCGCCATCGCGCAGGCGCTCACCCGCAAAGCGCTCAAGGGCACCAACATCTTCCGTACGATCTTCTTTATGCCTAACCTGATCGGCGGCATCGTGCTGGGCTACATTTGGCAGATTCTGATCAACTGCCTGCTCTCCAACGTGGGCGCCCAGCTCATCGCCCTTAACTCTGCTGCTGGCTTCTGGGGCCTTATCATCCTGACCCTGTGGCAGCAGGTCGGCTACATGATGATCATCTACATCGCTGGTCTGCAGTCCATTCCGTCCGACTACATCGAGGCCGCCAAGGTCGACGGTGCCACGGCATGGCAGACGTTTTGGAAGGTTAAGATCCCTAACCTGATGCCGACCATCACCATCTGCCTGTTCCTGTCCATCACCAACGGCTTTAAGCTGTTCGACCAGAACCTCGCCCTTACCGGCGGCGCCCCCGCGCACTCCACCGAGATGCTCGCCCTGAACATCTACAACACGTTCTATTCGCGTGCCGGTATCGCATGGCAGGGCATTGGTCAGGCCAAGGCGGTTATCTTCTGCATCCTGGTCGTGGCCATCTCCATGATCCAGCTTAAGGCCACGAGGTCCAAGGAGGTGCAGCAGTAATGAAACGCGATAAGGCTATCAACCGCGCGCTCTCGATTTTCTTTACGATCCTGTCGCTCGCGTGGATCTACCCCGTGTTCATGATTGCGCTTAATTCTTTTAAGAAAGCGACCGCAATCAGCACCACCACGGCATTCGATCTGCTCACGCCCGAGACGTTCAACGGCCTCGCAAACTACATGCACGCCCTTAACGAGCAGGGCTTTGCCTCGGCATTTATGTACTCGCTCATCATCACGGTCACGTCGGTCGTGCTGATCTTGGTGTGCTGCTCCATGTGCGCTTGGTACGTGGTTCGTGTCAACAACAAGATCTCGAACTTCTTCTATTACCTGTTCGTGTTCTCGATGGTCGTGCCGTTCCAGATGCTCATGTTCACGCTGTCCAATTTGGCGGACCGCATCGGCTTCAACACGCCGTTCAACATCTGCTTTATCTACCTCGGCTTTGGCGCGGGCCTGGCGGTCTTTATGTTCGCCGGTTTTGTAAAGAACATCCCGCTCGAGATCGAGGAGGCGGCCATGATTGATGGCTGCAACCCGGTCCAGGTGTTCTTTAAGATCGTCCTTCCCATCATGAAGCCCACCTATCTTTCGGTCGGCATCCTCGAGACCATGTGGGTCTGGAACGACTATCTGCTGCCCTACCTTACGCTCGACTCCACCAAGTACAAGACCATTCCTATCTTGATCCAGTACTTCCGCGGCGGCTACGGCCACGTCGAGCTCGGCCCCATGATGGCCTGCATCATGATGGTCGTTATCCCCATCGTTATCATGTACATCCTCTGTCAGAAGTACATCATCGACGGCGTGGTGGCAGGTGCCGTCAAGGGCTGATGCCGTAACTGTTTTGCAAGTTTCTGCGGCGCCCCTCAGCGCGGCGCCGCGTATCGAAAGGTAGAGACATGGCCGAGATCGTTCTCAAACATGTTCAGAAGGTGTATCCCAACAACGAGTCAAAAAAGAAGGGCTTCTTTGGCAAAAAGAAGAAGACCGAGGAGAAGAAGCACAACCTCAAGGTTACCGAGGACGGTGTGCTCGCTGTAGAGGACTTCAACCTCACCGTTCACGACCAGGAGTTCGTCGTCCTCGTTGGCCCCTCTGGCTGCGGCAAGTCCACGACGATGCGCATGGTCGCCGGCCTGGAGGACATCACCTCGGGCGATGTGCTCATCGATGGCAAGCGCGTCAACGACGTGGCACCCAAGGACCGCGACATCGCCATGGTGTTCCAGAGCTATGCTCTGTACCCCAATATGACGGTGTACGAGAACATGGCGTTTACGCTTGAGCTCAAGAAGGTTCCCAAGGACGAGATCGACCGCAAGGTTCGCTCTGCTGCCGAGATTCTGGGCATTACCGAGTACCTCGACCGTAAGCCCAAGGCGCTCTCCGGCGGCCAGCGCCAGCGTGTCGCTATCGGCCGCGCCATCGTGCGTGACCCCAAGGTCTTCCTGATGGACGAGCCGCTGTCCAACCTGGACGCCAAGCTTCGTAACCAGATGCGTGCCGAGCTCATTAAGCTGCGCCACGAGATCAAGGGTACGTTCATTTATGTTACTCACGACCAGACCGAGGCTATGACCCTCGGTGACCGTATCGTGGTCATGAAGGACGGCGTCGTCCAGCAGATCGCCACCCCGCAGGAGGTCTTCAATCATCCCGCGAACATCTTCGTTGCCGGCTTTATCGGCGTGCCGCAGATGAACTTCTTCGATGCCCAGCTGGTGCGCTCGGGCAACGGCTTTACCGTCAAGACCGAGGATATGAACGTGGCGCTCGCTCCCGAGACCTGCGCTCAGCTTGCTCTCAACTGGGACGGCGGCGACGTGAAGGAGATCACGGCCGGCGTGCGCCCCGAGCAGATTCTGCTTGCCGACAAGGACGAGGAGGGCGCGCTCCAGGGTACCGTCGAGGTGACCGAGCTCATGGGTTCGACCGAGCATGTCCACGTGACCGCTCCCGATGGCCAGTTCGTCCTGATCATTCCCGTTGTCGACCTCGAGGCCAAGGGCGCGCTCAAGGCGGGCGACCCCATCTGGTTCAAGTTCGAGAAGAACGCGACCCACCTCTTCGATAAGGTCTCTGGCAAGAACCTTATCTAGGCCTGGTGCATCCGGGCCCTCCCTTTGGGCGACTGCGGTATTGCCATCCTTTTGCCGCGGTCACATATAAGGCTCCCCTCCCGTCCACTGGGCGAGAGGGGGAGCCTTTCTTTGTGCTGGGATTGTCTGACCGGTCGTTTGTCTCGATCTGTAACGGGTAGGGCCGATTTCGGACGTTAGATGTTACAGATTGAGATAAACCCAAGGGGAGGGGCCGGTATGTCTCAATCTGTAACAGCTGGGGCCGTTTTTACCGAGTAGCTGTTACAGATCGAGATTCTTCGGTCGAGTCGGGTCACAGGATAACGTGCGGGCACAAAAAACGGAGCCGTGTTGCCACGACTCCGTTTCTCAAGAGGATGGGTAAGGGAAGTGAAATTAGTTCAGGTGCCAGATCTCGTCGTTGTACTGGGAGATGGTGCGGTCGGACGAGAAGGTGCCGGCGTTGGCGATATTGATGAGCGCCTTGCGCATCCAGGCGTCCTGGTCCTCGTAGTCGGCCAGCACGCGCTCCTTGGTCTGGATGTACTCCTCAATGTCGAGCAGGGCCATAAACCAGTCCTTGCCCTTAATGTCGTCGTGCAGGCGCTGCAGGCGCTCGGCATTGCCGGTCGCCATAAAGGCCGGGTTGGTGATGAAGTCCACCAGCAGTTTAATGCCGGGCTTGCGGTAGAGCACACCGGCGTCATAGGTGCCGTTGGCATAGAGCTGCTCGACCTGTTTGGAAGAGGCGCCAAAGGTATAGATGTTCTCGTCGCCCACGAGCTCGGCAATCTCCACGTTGGCACCGTCGAGCGTGCACAGGGTTAGGGCGCCGTTGAGCATGAATTTCATGTTGGAGGTGCCGCTCGCCTCCTTGGAGGCCAGGCTGATCTGCTCGGAGATGTCAGCGGCGGGGATCACGCGCTCGGCGGCGGTGACGTTGTAGTTCTCGATCATGACAACCTGCAGGTAGGGAGCCACGTCGGGGTCGTTTGCAATCCACTGCGACAGCGTCAAGATCAGATGGATGATGTCCTGCGCGATAGTGTAGGCAGGCGCCGCCTTGCCGCCAAAGATGATGGTGACGGGGTGCTTAGGTCTGTTGCCGTTCTTGATATCGAGGTACTTCCAGATGATGTAGAGCGCGAGCATCTGCTGGCGCTTGTACTCGTGGATGCGCTTGACCTGGACGTCGATGATGGCGTTGGAGGGAATGGTCACGCCCTGCTCGAGCGCCATGAACTGGCGCATGATGGCCTTGGCCTCGACCTTGGTGGCGGCCAGGCGTTCAAGAACGTCCTTGTCGTCGGCGAACTTGGCGAGTTTGCTCAGATCGCCGGTGCTGCGCCAGTCGGTGCCGATCACATCGTCGAGCAGGCTAGCGAGCGCGGGGTTGGCCCCATGGATCCAGCGGCGGAAGGTGATGCCGTTGGTCTTGTTGGAGAACTTCTCGGGATAGATTTCGTAGAACGGATGAAGCTCGGTGTCCTCCAGGATCTTGGTGTGGAGGGCGGCTACGCCGTTGATGGAGAAGCCAAAGTGGATGTCCATGTGGGCCATGTGGACGGTATCGTGCTTGTCGATGATGGCGACGCGCGGGTCATCGTGCTCGGCCTTCGCGATCTCATCGAGCTTGACGATAATGTCGGCGATGGCAGGGGAGACCTTCTGTAGGCTGGCGAGCGGCCACTTCTCGAGCGCCTCGGCAAGAATCGTGTGGTTAGTGTAGGCGACCATGGAGCGTACGATGGTCACGGCCTCGTCAAACTCGATGCCATGCTCGGTGGTGAGCAAGCGAATGAGCTCGGGAATGACCATGGTGGGGTGCGTGTCGTTGATCTGGACAACGGCGTAATCGGCCAGATCGTGCAGGTTGCTGCCGCGCTCGACGGCCTCGTTGATCAGGAGCTGGGCGGCGTTGCTCACCATGAAGTACTCCTGATAGATGCGAAGTAGGCGGCCCTGCTCGTCGGAATCGTCGGGGTAGAGGAACAAGGTGAGGTTCTTGGCGATCTCGGTCTTGTCGAAGTCGATGGAGCTGCCGGGGACCAGGCCGTCGTCGACGCTCGCCAGGTCGAACAAACGCAGGCGGTTCTTGGTGGGCTGGCCGTAACCGGGCACATCGATGTTGACGAGCTTGGAGGTAACGGCAAAATCGCCGAACTCGACGGTGTAGGAGCGGTCATCGTCGACTAGGATGTCCTGCTCACCGAGCCACTCGTCGGGGACGGCCTTCTGCTGGTTGTCGACAAAGCGCTGACGGAACAGACCGTAGTGATAGTTGAGGCCCACGCCATCGCCGGTCAAGCCCAGCGTGGCGATGGAATCCAGGAAGCATGCGGCCAAGCGGCCCAGGCCGCCGTTGCCGAGTGACGGCTCGACCTCGAATTCCTCGATCTTGTTGAGGTCGTGGCCTGCGGCGGTGAGCTGGTCCTTAACCTCGTCGTAGATGCCGAGGTCGATCATGTTGTTGATGAGCAGCTTGCCGATCAAAAATTCGGCGGAAATGTAATAGAGCTTTTTCTTGCCGTTGTTGAGCGGGCAGGTGGCAGAGCGCTCCTGCACGAGTTTGACCAGCAGCTTGTAAATGCGACGGTCGTCGAGCTGCTCGAGCGAGGTGCCAAAAGACTGCTCGGCGAGTTCCGTGAGGTTAATTTGGGGCATGTTTTCTCCTGTGATGGGTTGTTTCATGTCTGCAATTCATAAGAAGCCCGCGCGAGGGGATTGGGGTGGCCTCGCGCGGGAAAAGCAAGCGCGTCCGCACGGTGGGGAGGGGTCGGGCGCGGTGGCTCCTATTGAGGAAGCTTGATTTCGGCTTCCGACGGGATGCGGAAGTAGGTCTCGGTCCAGTCGGTGAGTTTGTGCTCGAGCTCGCGGGTGATGGCGCCGTCGAGCATGCGCCAGGTCCAGTTGCCGCCCAGCGTGGCAGGGGTGTTGATGCGCGCCTCGTTGCCCAAGTTGAGCAGGTCCTGCATGGTGTAGATGCACGTGTCGCTCACGCTGGCGGCGATGGTGCGATTGAGTGCATCTGCCATGGGTTCGCCGGCCTGCTGATGGGTGTACAGGGCTGCCTGCTCGCGTTGACGCGGGGTGGCCGTTCCCTCAAACCAACTGCGCGCCGTCTCGTTGTCGTGGGTGCCCACATAGGCGACGGTGTTGGCGATGTAGTTATGCGGCAGGTAGTACGAGTTGGTACCCTCAAAGGCAAACTGCAGGATCTTCATGCCGGGGAAGCCCGAGTTATCGCGCATGTCGATGACGCCGGGGGTGAGGAAGCCCAGGTCCTCGGCGATGATGGGCAGCGTGCCGAGCTTTTCCTCGAGCGTCTTGAAGAACTTGAGGCCGGGGCCCTGCGTCCACGAACCGTAGGACGAATCGGGCGAGGAGAACGGCACCTCCCAATAGGCCTCGAAGCCGCGGAAGTGATCCAGGCGGATGACGTCGTACATGTCGAGGGCGGCGCGAATGCGGCCCTCCCACCAGGAGAAGCCATCGGACTCCATAGCGTCCCAGTCGTAGATGGGGTTGCCCCAGTACTGGCCGGTGGCCGAGAACTGGTCGGGCGGCGTGCCGGCGACGCTCACGGGATTGCCGGCGGCGTCGATCTTAAAGAGCTCAGGCGTCGCCCACATCTCGACGGAGTCACGCGAGACATAGATGGGCAGGTCGCCGATGATGAGAATGTCGCGCTCGTTGGCATAGGCCTTGAGGCGGCTCCACTGGCGATCGAAGAAGTACTGCGTCATCTGGTGGTAGAGCATACGCGCCGGATGGTCGGCGCAGACCTTGGCGGAAGCCTCACCGCGGGTGCGGAGCTCCGCGGGCCACTCCCAAAACGCCTTGAGACCGCACTCCTCTTTGACGGTCATGAACTCACAGTAGGGGATGAGCCAGTCCTCGTTGGCTTGGATAAAGTCATCGAAATCGGCCGGCTTGTCGGCAGCAAAGCGCTCGGCGGCGCGGTCGAGAATCTGACGGCGGCCGCCAAAGATGGCACCGTAGTCGACGTTACTGGGGTCAGAACCCAGGTACACGCCATCGATATCGCGCTGCTCTAGATACCCTGCCTCGATAAACTCGGCAAAGTCGATAAAGTTGGGGTTGCCTGCGCGGGCCGAGAACGACTGATAGGGCGAATCGCCATAGCTGGTCGTCGTAAGGGGCAGAATCTGCCAGTAATGTTGTTTGCACGAGGCGAGAAAATCGACGAAGTCGTAGGCATTCCAGCCAAAGCCGCCGATTCCGTATGGTCCGGGCAGAGATGAGACGGGCATGAGGACGCCGCTTGCACGCTCCATGAATGCGCTCACCAACCTTCTTGTTGTGGGGTCGGCCTGCCGATGGGTGTGCAGTCCGCCTCCGATGTTCTGATTCGATACGCCTATTGTAAAACATGTTGTTTAAACATGTACAGGCAAGATAAAAAAGTTGGTCGATTTTCGGCGAATGGTTACATGCCATGAAAAAGCCCCGACCTCACAACGTGAGATCGGGGCAAGAGCGGTATGTAGGTTTTTGCTACTCGGCGTCGGCGAAGCCGTTGGGGTTGTGGCTCTGCCAGTTCCAGCTATCGCGGCACATGTCCGCGATGTCGTACTGGGCCTTCCAGCCCATCATGCGCTCGGCCTTGGAGGCATCGCACCAGTTGGCAGCGATGTCGCCGGCGCGGCGCTCGCGGATCACGTAGGGCAGCTCCTTGCCACAAGCCTTGGAGAAGGCGGCGACGACCTCGAGTACCGAGGTGCCGGTGCCGGTGCCCAAGTTAAAGATCTCGACGCCGGTCTTGCCGTTCATCCAGTTAAGGGCGGCAACGTGACCAGAGGCCAGATCGCACACGTGGATGTAGTCGCGCACGCCGGTGCCGTCGGGGGTGGGGTAGTCGTTGCCAAAGACCTGAACGGCCTCGAGCTTGCCCACGGCGACCTGGGCGACATAGGGCACCAGGTTGTTGGGGATGCCCTTAGGGTCCTCGCCGATCAGGCCCGACGGATGAGCGCCGATGGGGTTGAAGTAACGGAGCAGCACGACGTCCCACTCGGGGTCGGCAGTGTGGACGTCCATAAGGATCTGCTCGATCATCCACTTGGTCCAACCATAGGGGTTGGTCGCGGGCTTCTTAGGATCCTCCTCGGTGACGGGCGGGTTGTCCGGGTCGCCGTAGACGGTCGAGGAGCTCGAGAAGATGATGGACTTGCAGCCATGGTTGCGCATGACGTCGATGAGCACCAGGGTGTTCTCGATGTTGTTGTGGTAGTACTCGACGGGCTTGCTCACCGACTCGCCGACGGCCTTAAAGCCGGCAAAGTGGATGACGCGGTCGATCTGATGGGTATCGAAGATTTTGTTCATCGCATCGCGGTCGAGCACGTTGGCCTCGTAGAAGGTGAGGTTCTTGGCGGCCTCGTCGCCCACGATGGTCTTGACGCGGTCGACGGCGACGGCGCTGGAGTTGGAGAGATCATCGACGATGACGACCTGATAGCCACCCTCGAGCAGCTGAACGACGGTGTGCGAGCCGATAAAGCCGGCGCCACCGGTAACGAGGACGCAGGTGTCTTTGGGGTCGAGTGCTTTGGACATGTAGTCTCCTATCGAATCAGGAACACTTCTTCAGGGGAGTATAGCGCAGGCAGGGACGCCCAAATCGTGCGCTGTAGGAAAAGTAGAGGACTGTGCTAACGTACTCATAGAAGAGCTTGCGTACGCATAACCTGATCTTTGGCATTTGCTTACGAGCCGCTGACCTTGTAGTTTCCTGCCGTTCGTGGAAATCGTTGGGACGCGCCATATGTACGCTAATATGTATGAGTTGAGCGACATATAAATAAACATGTAACGGAGTACATATGTCACCAAACAGCGATTCCATCCTTTCCCAGGAGCTCTCGCGCCGCACGGCCCTCAAGGCCCTGTTCGGTGCCGCTTCTGCGGCAGTTCTTTTTGGCCTGCCCGCTCGCGCCCATGCGGCGGAGGCTTCCAAAGAAACAACCGATAAACTGAATGCCGCCCAGGCCCAGCTCGACGAGGTTCAGGCCCAGCTCGACAGCATCGCAAATGAGTATGCGGCGCTGGCCAACAAGAATGCCCAGACCCTCAACGACATCGAGAATGTCCAGGGCAAGATTGACGACACGCAGGCCCAGATCGATGAAAAGAAGGCCGAGCTCAAGAAGAAGCGCAACGACCTTTCCGATCGCGTGGCCGCCAGCTACAAGTCCGGCGGCACGAACATCCTCTCGCTGCTGCTGGCCTCTGGCTCGTTTGAGGAACTCGTCGCCAACGCGCATTACGTTGAGAAGATCAACAAGAGCGACCGCGATGCCATCGAGGACATTCAGACCATCCAGGAAGAGCTCGATGCGCAAAAGACCGAGCTTGAGTCGCAGAAAGCTGACTTAGAGAAGCTCAAGGACCAGCAGACTGCTCAGATGCAGGATATGCAGGCCAAGCAGCAAGAAGTCCAGACTGTGCTGA
This sequence comes from uncultured Collinsella sp., assembly GCA_902490325.1. Taxonomy (GTDB): domain Bacteria; phylum Actinomycetota; class Coriobacteriia; order Coriobacteriales; family Coriobacteriaceae; genus Collinsella. Next base: position 18,881 of record CABUDJ010000027.1, read on the forward strand.
ACGGTCTTTCCGACGACGTCAAGGAGCTCATGGCTCAGCGCGATTCCGAGATCCTCGCTGCCGCCCAGGCCGAGGAGGCTGCTAGGAAGGCTGCCGCTGCCGCGGCTGCCGCGAACAAGAACAATTCCTACTCGGGTGGTTCAAGCTCGGGTGGCGGATCGTATGCGCCCGGAACCCCGCAACAGAATGCCGGCTCGGGCAAACAGCAGGCCGTCGTCAACGCGTGCTACTCCACGCCTTCGCCGGGTCAGAACTGGTGCGCGGCGTGGGTTACCAATGTCTTCCGTAACGCCGGCGTTGGCTACTTTGGCGGTAACGCGTGCGATATGTTTAACGCATGGTGCTATAGCTCCGACCGCTCGGCGCTGCAGGTGGGCATGATCGTGGCCGACTCATCGCATAGCGGCACCGGCATGCCGGGTCTGATCTATGGCCACGTGGGCATCTATGTTGGCGGCGGCATCGTCATGAGCAATGAGGGCGCCATTACGTCTAAGTCGCTTGATTCGTTTATTAGCTTCTATGGCACTGGCTCTGGCGTGCGTTGGGGCTGGCTCGGCGGTATTGCGCTGTCGTAAAGCCGACGGGGCCGCGTGCCCGCCCGCAATATATTTGATTGCCTGCTCGGGCAGTCCTGCGCAAGACGAAGGCCACATTAAGTGGCCTTCTTTGCGTGCGGAACTCGCGATCAATCAAATATATTGCGGGCGGGCACGCGGCCCTCTCGGGTTCGGGGCGCGACACACCGGACTGGGTTATCTGAATAAATATGGTGAAGGCCCCTTTCGGGGCCTTCTTTTTATAAAAATTCGCCTACTCGGTGGACTTCGGGTTCTAGGTCTACGTCGAACTGCTCTTTGACTTTGGCTTGGATGTCGCGGATGAGTTCGTCGACGTCGGCGGCGGTGGCGTGGTCGGCGTTGACGATAAAGCCGCAGTGCTTTTCGCTTACCTGCGCGCCGCCAACGGCGTGTCCTCGCAGGCCGGCATCCATGATGAGCTTGCCGGCAAAGTAACCCTCGGGGCGCTTGAAGGTGGAGCCGGCACTCGGCATGTCGAGCGGTTGCTTGTCCTCGCGACGCTGACGGTAGTCGTCCATGTCGGCCTTGATCATCGCGGCGTTGCCCGGGGCGAGATTGAAAGTGGCTGAAAGCACGATAAAGCCGTCGTCGGCGATGCGGCTCTTGCGATAGCCCAGGTTGAGCTCATCGACATCGAACTCGATGATGTTGCCGCTGCCACGGGTGCCGTCGTCGAGCTGGCGAGCAGGTTTGTAGACGCGCACGGACTCCAGCACATCGGCCATGCAGGCGCCGTAAGCTCCGGCGTTCATGTAGCAGGCGCCGCCGACCGATCCGGGGATGCCCGAGATGGGCTCCATGCCGGTGAGACCTGCCTCGGCTGCCGCGGCCGCTACGTCCGAGAGCAGCGCGCCCGCTGCTGCCGTGACGTGCGTGCCGTCGACGGTAATGTCGGAGAGGCCCTCGCCCAGCGCCACGACGATGCCGCGAATACCCTTGTCGCCGACGAGCAGGTCGGAGCCGTTGCCCACGATGGTGAGCGGTAGGTCGCAGCGATAGCAGGTGTCGAGGGTGGCGACAAGGCCCTGCTCGGTATCGGGCGTGACAAAGACGTCGGCCGGGCCGCCGATCTTAAACGTGGTGTGCTCGCGCATGGGCTCACTCATCAACACGTTGTCCTCGCCGGCAACGCCAGCGAGTGCGCAGAGCAGGTCCTCGTTAAAAAAGTCGTTCTCATGCATGCGAATATCCGCCTTTTGGTGGTCGTTTTCATCAATCGAATGCAATATACCCCACCCGGATGGATTTGGTGCAAAGGGGTCAGGTTGCTTTGCACCAATCGCGGCGATAAAACAGCCGTCTACCGGATTGGTAAAGTGTTTATCACCGAGGTAGATGGGCAGTCGCTATACTTTCAAGAGATTGCGCGTAAACCCGGAAGGAGCGAGATGGCCAACAAGGTAACCCTGAAGCAGATCGCCCAGGAGGTGGGGCTTTCCCCCTCGTCGGTCTCGCTTGTGCTCAACAATCGGCCCTGTCGCATCTCGGAAGAAAACCGCAAGCTCATCAAGGAGGTCGCGGCGCGCAACCACTATGTTCCCAACCAGATCGCGCGCAGCCTGGTCATGCGAGAGTCGCGCACGCTGGGCCTTATCGTTCCCAACATCGAGAGCCGATTTTTTGCCTCGCTCGCCGGCAGCCTGGAAAAGCGCTGCCGCGAGGACGGCTACGCGCTCTTTATTACCAGCTCGGGCGGAAGCGCCGAGGACGATCTGGAGCTCCTGCGCCAGCTGGTGACCCGTGGTGTCGATGGCGTCTTCCTAGTGGTGGGCGACGAGTTCTCTGATGACCGCGCTTTGCGCGAGGAAGTGAGTCACCTTCCCATCCCGGCCGTAATGGTCGACCGCGCAATCGAGGGACTCGAGTGCGATAAGGTGATGTTCGACCACGAGATGGGCGGCTACATGGCCACCCGCTATCTAATCGAGCAGGGTCACCGTCGTATCGCCTGCCTGGTCAACGCGCGCCGGTCCAACACGGGCCGCAAGCGTCTCGCCGGCTACGAGCGTGCGTTGCGCGAGGTGGGGCTGCCCATCGATGCGCGCTTGGAGTTCGAGAGCGAGTATTACATCCCGAGTGCCTACGAGGCCTCGGAGGCGGTGCTCGCAACCGACGCCACTGCCGTGTTCGCAAGCTCGGACAACATTGCCCTTGGTCTGCTCAAACGTTTGCACGAGATGGGGAAGAGCATTCCGGGCGATATCTCGGTCGTAAGCTATGACAACTCGGCGGCCGACGTTCTCTTTGAGCCAGCGCTGACGGCGATTGAGCAGGATCCGGGTGTGCTCGCCGAGCATGCTTTTGGCTGCATGTCCAAGCGGCTTGCCGGCAAGGGCGGCAGGCGTGCCGAAGAGGTGGTTTTGGAGCCTGTACTCATCGTAAAGGACAGCGTGCTCGAGCTTACTAAACACAACTAAACACGTTTATCAATTCGTAGAGATCGATTGTGAAGTACCTGTGACAGGCAATGCCGCAGGTGAATGTCTCGTTTTGCCGATTCATAAGGCAAATAAGGATGATAAAACGTTTTTTCACCTTGATAAAACGTTTTAGCAAATATACTAGTTCCAACGAAAGGTTGCCGTATCGGAGGGTGACCACACAGCGAAGGGACATAAACAATGGCTAAAACACTGGGGACGCCGTGGCAAAAGCTGGGCCACGAGGTGCCGGCTTCCGAGCTCGAGGGCGTCGACCTGTATTGGCGCGCATCGAACTATCTGTCCGTCGGTCAGATCTACCTTCGCTCTAACCCGCTAATGCGCCCCGACTTTGTTGATGAGAAAACCGGTGAGGTGCGCGACTTTGGTCGTCCGGACGTTAAGCACCGCCTGGTTGGCCACTGGGGTACCACGCCCGGCATCAACTTCCTGTTCGGTCACGTCAATCGTCTGATCACCGACCACAACCAGAATGCTATCTTCTTGATGGGCCCTGGTCACGGCGGCCCCGCCGGTACTGCTCAGTCGCTGCTCGACGGCACCTACCGCGAGATTCGCCCCGACATCACCAATGACGAGGCCGGCCTGCAGAAGTTCTTCCGCCAGTTCTCTTATCCCGGCGGCATCCCGAGCCACTTTGCGCCCGAGACGCCCGGTTCCATCCACGAGGGCGGCGAGCTCGGCTACACGCTCAGCCACGCTTACGGTGCCGTCATGGACAACCCGAGCCTGTTGGCCGTGGCCGTGGTGGGCGACGGCGAGTCCGAGACCGGCCCGCTCGCGACCTCTTGGCAATCCAACAAGCTCGTGAACCCGGCAACCGACGGCATCGTCCTGCCGATCCTGCACCTCAACGGCTACAAGATCGCCAACCCCACCATCCTCGCCCGCGTGTCCGACGAAGAGCTCACCAAGTTCTTCGAGGGCATGGGCTATAAGCCGCACTTCTTTGTCGCCGGCTTTGACGACGAGAGCCACGCAAGCATTCATGCGCGTTTCGCTGCCCTGTTTGAGCAGGTCTTCGATGAGATCTGTGACATCAAGGCCACCGCGCAGGCCCAGGCCGCCTCAGGCGAGACCGTGGTCCGCCCGGCCTACCCCATGATTGTGTTCCGTACGCCCAAGGGCTGGACTTGCCCCAAGCACATCGACGGCAAGAAGACCGAGGACTCCTGGCGCGCGCATCAGGTGCCGCTGGCGAGTGCCAAGGACACCCACGAGCACTTCCGCGTGCTGCGCGAGTGGCTGCGTTCCTACAAGCCCGAGGAGCTCTTTACGCCCGAGGGCCAGGTGCGCCCCGAGGTGACGGCCTTTATGCCGACCGGCGAGTTGCGCATCGGCGCCAACCCCAACGCGAACGGCGGTAAGGTACGTCGCGAGCTCGAGCTGCCCGATATTCATGCCCACGAGGTCCCCGTCGCAACTAAGGGTCATGGCTGGGGCTCCACCGAGGCCGCCCGCGTCTTTGGTGAGTACACTGCCGACGTTCTGGCCAAGAACATGGATGACTTCCGCATCTTTGGTCCCGACGAGACCGCGTCCAACCGTCTGCAGGCTGCCTACAAGGTGACCAAGAAGCAGTGGGATGCCGGCTTCTACGAGGACGAGGCCAACGACGAGCTGCTGGCAGGCTCCGGTAAGGTCGTCGAGCAGCTGTCCGAGCACCAATGCGAGGGCTTCCTTGAGGCCTACGTGCTCACTGGCCGTTCCGGTGTGTGGAGCTCCTACGAGAGCTTTGTCCATGTGGTCGACTCCATGGTCAACCAGCACTGCAAGTGGCTCGAGGCTACCAAGCGCGAGATTCCGTGGCGTGCCCCCATCAGCGGCCTTAACATTTTGCTGTCGAGCCACGTTTGGCGTCAGGACCACAACGGCTTCTCGCATCAGGACCCCGGCTTTATCGACCTGCTGCTCAACAAGGCCAACGACACGCACATCGTAAACGCCTACTATCCGGCCGACGCCAACATGGCTCTCGCCGTCGCCGAGCGCGTCTACCAGTCCACCGACTGCGTCAACGCCATCTTCTGCGGCAAGCAGCCTGCTCCGACCTTCCAGACGGTCGACGAGGCCAAGGCGGAGCTCGCCGAGGGCGTTGCGACCTGGGAGTGGGCATCGACCGCCGATTCGCTCGCCGAGGCCGACGTCGTGGTCGCCACCTGCGGTGACGTGCCGACGCTTGAGGCTCTGGCTGCAACCGACATGCTGCGCGAGCTGGGCATCAAGGTATGGTTCGTCAATGTGGTCGACCTGCTCAAGATCCAGAACGTCTGCGAGAACGACCAGGCTCTCAGTGACGAGCGCTGGGCTGAGCTGTTCGGCTGCGGCGATAAGCCCGTCCTCTTCGCGTTCCACGCCTATGCCGGCACGATTCGCCGTCTGATTTGGAACCGCCCCGGCCACGATGCCTTCCGCGTCCACGGCTACGAGGAGAAAGGCTCCACGACAACGCCGTTCGACATGCTGCGCCTGAACAACATGGACCGCTGGGCACTGGCCGCCGACGTGCTGCGCATGGTCGACGCCGATAAGTTTGCCGAGCAGATTGATGAGTGGGAGGCATTCCGCACCGAGGCCTTTGAGTTCGCGTGCGATGAGGGCTACGATCACCCGGCCTTCACCGACTGGGTCTGGCCCGACGCAGCAGCTGCAACCGCTGCCGACGGCGCACTCTCCGCAACCCAAATGACCGCTGGCGACAACGAATAGCATCCGGGACGGTCTCGCGCTGGGGCCTGCTCCGGGCGGGTGCCCTTCCTCGGGGAAGTGGGCTTCGCGAACTTCCCCGAGGA
>CABUDJ010000028.1 GCA_902490325.1 uncultured Collinsella sp.
ATGGACAAGTAGGGAGGACAACATGCTGCCTCGCGACCCATCAGGTCGGTATAGGCAGCGTCGAGCGAATCGAGCTCAAAGTCGTCACGATTTGCCAGCACGTAGCATCCCGTGATGCCCTCGGCGGCTGTCAAGTCGTCAATGCCCTCAAACGAGACCAGATCGCCATCGCCCGTATCGGTGACGGACACGACCGTGCAAAAGCGGTCGCGCTTGAGCGCCGGCGGCGTCAGGGCGACGCGCATACCCGGCTCTAATACAGAAGGAAGCCCCCGCAGCGGCTGCGCGAGGACCTCCCCCTTCCTTCCGTGCGGCTTGACCACACGGGCGATGTTTTTGTACTGGGACCTCAAGGTCCTAGCCCAGAACCTCTACCTCGACAGCAGTGTCGAGGCGAGCGGCCAGTGCACGGGCGAGCGTGCGAATGGCCTTAATGGTACGGCCACGACGGCCGATGACCTTAGCGACGTCATCCTCGGCGACCGAAACCTCAATCGTAGAGGCGTCGTCACCATCGATGACCTCAAGGCTCACGGAATCCGGGTCGTCGACGATCTGAACAACGAGATATTCGACGAGATCGGCGATGCGATCTGAGAGCATTGCCTCACCCTCGAGCTGTGCAGCGTCAACCTCAGGCACGATTTACTCCTCGGCGCCCTCAGCGGCCTCAGCGGCAGCCTTAGCGGCCTCGGCCTCTTTGGCGAGCTGCTTCTTGGACTTCTTGACGACGGTCTCGGTCTTCTCGCCCTCGTTGGCGGCCTTGACCAGAGCGGCGACGGCGTCGGTGAGCTGAGCGCCCTTGGACTGCCAGTCGGCGATCTTCTCGAGGTCGAGGTTGATGGTCTTGGGGGCGGTCATCGGGTTGTAGCGGCCAACCTCCTCGATGATACGACCGTCACGCGGGGCGCGGGAATCGGCGACGACGACACGGTAGTACGGACGCTTCTTAGCGCCGTGACGAGCAAGGCGAATCTTGACTGCCAAAGGAAACTCCTCCAACCAAGCAGCTTTAGGCTGCAACTACAAACAAACAGTTGAACATAATACGCCATCGACGCGGGCAGGTGAAGTCCGTGAGACCAACTTCTTCGGTGTAGTCGAGGGCAAATCCATATCTTAGACAAGAATTCGGGATTTGCAAGCACATACACGCACCCCACATGAGCTGCGCGGTATACTCATGACATGGAAAGACGCGAACATACATACGGTTATGAGGATGCCATGGGCGTCACGCCGCCTCCCTGGACGGGTCCAGCGGTGGGCCTGATGGACCTCGATGCGTTTTTTGCGAGCGTGGAGATGCTCGACCATCCCGAATGGCGCGGAAAACCGCTCATCGTGGGCGGAGACGCCGATTCGCGTGGCGTCGTGTCCACGTGTTCATATGAGGCACGTCGCTTTGGCGTGCACTCCGCCATGCCCTCGGCCGAGGCACGGCGTCTGTGTCCTCAGGCCATTTGGACACACGGGCACTTCGACCGCTACCGCGAGGTGAGCGCGCAGGTCATGGCGATTCTCGCCGACGAGACCCCACGCGTGGAGCGCGTATCCATCGACGAAGCCTTTATCGATATCACACCGGGTCGCTTTGCGCCCGAAGACCCGCTGCTGGTTGCGCGACGTATAAGCGACCGCGTGGCAGGACTGGGAGTGACCTGTTCCATTGGCGTGGGCTGCAACAAGACGGTCGCAAAGATCGCAAGCGAGCGTGACAAGCCGTTTGGATTGACGATTGTGCGCCCCGGAACCGAGCAGCGCTTTTTGGCCGCGCTGCCGGTATCTGCCATGAGCGGCATCGGACGCTCGGCCGAGGAGCGACTGCGCCGCATGCGCATCTACACCCTCGGCGAGCTTTCGCGCGCGCCTGAGTCCACACTGGCCTCTATTTTTGGCGTCAACGGCGAACGCATGCGCCAGCGTGCGCTGGGACTCGAAATCTCCGAAGTCACGAGTCTCGATGAAGAGCGCGAGGTCAAGTCGGTCAGCAATGAACGCACCTTTGCTAAAGATTTAACTGAGCGTGGGGATATTGAGGCGGCGATTGCGCTGTTGGGAGAGTCAGTGGGACGCCGCCTGCGCCGTCAGGGACTAACGGGCGCCACGGTGACGCTCAAGCTCAAGTATTCGTATGGAAGCGGGCGTACGGCACAGCGCCGGCTGCCTCATCCGACCGACGATGAGAACATCTTCGTGGCGGTTGCACTCGAACTGCTCGACAACATCTGGCAGGAAGGCATGCATGTTCGCTTAGCAGGCATCGGTATGAGCGACTTCGACCACCAAGGCGGCATCCAGACCGACCTGTTCTGCGAGATCGATGACCGCGGGGCCCAATCCAGCGACCGCCGCGACCTCTCCGTCGCCATCGACGCCGTCCGAGACAAATTCGGCGACACCGTCCTTTCCTGCCAGATGTTGCCCGGCGATATGCGTGAGGGTAGCTAAACCCCGTCTCAAATGAGCTACTAGAGGAGGTTGAGGGGGAGCTGGGGAGCGTCACCCCAGAGCTTTTCGAGACGGTAGAAGTCGCGCGCCTCGGGAGTGAAGACGTGGACGACAACCGAACCATAGTCCATGAGCATCCAGGTCTTCTGCTCGCGACCCTCGATGGAGAACGGGTGCTCGCCGCAAGCCTCGGCGACCTTCTCCTCGATCTCATCGACGATAGAATCGACCTGGCGGTTGTTGGTACCGGTGGCAAGCACAAAGTAGTCGCATACGTCGGAAAGCTCGGTCAGGTCGAGCACCTGAACGTCCTCGCCCTTCTTGTCGTAGGCGGCCTGCGCGGCGGCGCGGGCGACATCCTCGGCGGCGACACCGCTCGCGGACAGCGAGGCGGCAGTGCGGTCGGACGTGGCGACGAAGCTCTTGTGCTCCACACCTTCAAGAATCTGCTCGTCGGTCATGGTCTCGTCGGCCATGGAATACCTCTTTCTAGACACACCCGAGCTAGCGCAGCTGGGCGTAATGGTTGTAAATCGTAATAGCTGTGGGATAAAGATAGCGCCCGGACTGGATCACATAGACCAAACCCTGCGCAAAACAGGAGAAGAACAACTCATCGAGCGTCGACTCCCCCACCATCTTGCGCAGCGCATGCGCATAGTCGCCGTAGCGGTTGGGCTCGATGGCATCGGCCACAAAGACCACCATATCGAGCGGCGTCATGTCGCAGGCACCCACGGTGTGACGGTCGACAGCCTGGAAAACGGCCGGCGACAGCTCGGGAAAAAGCTGCGGAAGCTCATAGGCGGCAACAGGGCCATGCAAAAGCGGCGTCGCGGCGGAAGGAGAGCCGGCAATCTTAATGCCGTAATGCAGAGCGCGCGTGACCAGCTCGTCGTCGGAGAGCACTTTGTCCCAGTCATGGATCAGGCCGGCGGCAGCGGCATCAAAGCGGTCAACGCCGTAGACCTCGGCCAGATGAAGTGCGGTCTCGGCAACACCCAGCGAATGCACATAGCGCTTGCGCTTATCCTTCATGCGAACATCGAGCAGCTCTTGAATGCGCTTGAGCAGCGCGCGCTCATCGCCCTCAAACTGATCCTCTACCGACAACGTAGACCCCCATCACTCAAAATCTTCTTGGCCCAAATCGGCATATAGCCTGCGTTTGCGAATGTAGCCGAGCACGGACTCGCTCGTAAGATAGCGCACGCTCATACCGCGAGCAACTCGCTTACGAATGTTCGTCGAGCTGATCGCCAGCGCCGGAATCTGAATATAGCGCACGTCGAACGGCAGCCCCGACTCTTTGATTCGGGCACGCGCCGTATCGATATCAAAGCCCGGTCGTGTCGCCGCAATAAAGGTAGCAAGCTCAGCGATTCGTTCGGCATCATGCCAGGTAACAATATCGATAATCGCGTCGGCGCCCGTAATAAAGTAGAGCTTTACCTGCGGCGGGTAAAAGTCGCGAAGGGCATGAAGCGTATCGGCCGTATAGGTTACACCCGGACGGTCAATCTCGAACCGACTCGCCAAAAAGGCCGGGTTCGCAGCGGTGGCGAGGACCGTCATGGCATAACGGTCCTCGGCAGGCGTCACCGGCTTGTCAAGCTTAAAGGCGGGAGAGCCCGCCGGCATAAAGAGTACAGCGTCCAAGTCGAGCGACTCGCGCGCCTGCTCGGCAGTCACCAAGTGCCCGTAATGAATCGGGTCGAATGTGCCGCCCATAATGCCAAGCCGAAACTCTTTGCCCTCTTTTATGGGCAGCTCGGGCAAACCGATTCCACCGCGCAGCGACATGGCTTACTCGCCCTCCGAGGTCTCGGCATCGCCCGCGGCATCCGCCGCATCGACAACCTCGACGCCCTCATCCGCAGCATCGGCCACGTCAATGGCTTCAACGGCAACGTCCTCGCCAGCATCCTCGAGCTCCTCGTACTCCGAGAAGTCCTCGGCACCCTCAAAGTCAAAGGCGCGCTGGCAAATGCGGACCTCGTCGCCCGCACGGCAACCGGCCTTCTCGAGCGCGTCGTCAACACCCATACGCGCAAACTTATGCTGCAGGTAAATGACGGCTTCCTCGTTTTCCCAGTCGGTCTGGATGACCATACGCTCAATGGCACGACCGACCACGCGGAAGGCACCGGGCTCTTCCTGAACAATGCGGAAACGCTTCTCACGCTGCAGGCGACGGCGCTCCCACTCATCGTCGCGCAGAACGACCGGCTCATCCGAGACAGCCAACTCGGCGCGCAGCTTAGCCACCTGCTCGCCCACGGCAAGCATCAGCGTATTGAGGCCGGCGCCCGTCACGGCAGACACGGCAAAGAACATATGTCCATCGTCGAGCGCTGCGCGCTTGAGGTCGGCAATCTTGTCGACCGTGCCCGGCGCGTCGCACTTGTTGGCAACGACGATCTGCGGACGCTCCGAAAGCTCGGCGCCATACTGCTCGAGCTCGCGGTTGATGATGCGATAGTCCTCAACCGGATCGCGATCCTCAAAACCGCCCGTCATGTCGACGACATGCATGATCAGGGCCGTACGCTCAATGTGGCGCAAGAACTGGTGACCCAGGCCCTTGCCCTCGCTCGCGCCCTCGATAAGACCGGGGACGTCGGCAACGACGTAAGAATATTCGCCGGCACGCACCATGCCCAGATTGGGCACGAGTGTGGTAAACGGGTAGTCAGCAATCTTGGGGCGGGCGGCACTCATGCGCGCAATGAGCGATGACTTACCCACCGAGGGAAAGCCCACGAGTGCGGCATCGGCCATAAGCTTCATCTCGAGCTCAATCCAGTGCTCCTCGGCCGGCTCGCCTAGCTGGGCAAAGGCCGGAGCGCGGCGCACCGACGTCACAAAGTGGGTATTGCCCAGACCGCCGGCACCACCGGGCGCCACGACGACGCGCTCGCCGTCGTGCACCAGGTCGGCAATCTCGAACATCGGTGTCTGCGTCTCGGGGTCAAGCTCGCGCACCACGGTGCCCATAGGGACCTTGAGAATCAGGTCCTCGCCGCTCTTACCGTTACGACGGGCACCCTGCCCGTGCGTGCCGCGCTCGGCGCGAAAGTGATGCTTAAAGCGGTAATCGATCAACGAAGACAGCTGAGCATCGGCCTGGATGACGACATTGCCGCCACGACCGCCGTCGCCGCCATCGGGGCCGCCCTTGGGGACAAATGCCTCGCGCCTAAACGACATGCATCCGGCTCCGCCGTCGCCGCCGCACACGTTAATGCGGCTGATATCGGTGAACTGTGACAACAGAATCGCCTCCTACAAAAAAGAGGGAGACCCTTGAATCCTAAAACTCAAGTGCCTCCCACATATGTGCTCTATGAAGGGTGAATTACGCGTTCGCGAGCGGGCGTACGCTGACCCTGTGCTTGATACCCTTGTGGAACTCAACGGTACCGTCGACCAGCGCGAACAGCGTGTCGTCCTTGCCACGGCCAACGTTCTCACCCGGGTGGATGTGCGTGCCGTGCTGACGGACGAGAATCGTGCCCGTGGTTACCGTCTGGCCGGCATAGCGCTTCGTGCCAAGGCGCTGACCGCGGGAGTCACGGCCATTACGGGAGGAACCGAGTCCTTTTTTGTGTGCCATTGTGTATACCTACTCTTTCGTTACGAGTGTAATCTACTCGGCGACGGGAGCCTCGGCAACAGCCTCAGCCTCTGCCTTGACAGCCTTCTTGGCGCGGGAGGTAGCCTGAACCTTCACGATCTTCAGCTTGGTGAGCTGCTGACGGTGACCCTTCAGACGACGATAGCGCTTGCGCTTGTGGAACTTGAAGACCAGCTGCTTCTCGCCCTTGAACTGCTCAACGATCTGAGCGGTAACCTTGGCCTTGGCCAGCTTGTCGGGATCGGTGACGATCTTCTTACCATCGTTGAGGAAGATAACCGGCAGGGTGATCTTATCGCCCTCATTGCCCTCGATCTTCTCGACGGTGATGACATCGTCGGTGGCGACCTTGTACTGCTTGCCGCCCGTGTTAACGATTGCGTACATGTTTACTTGCCCTTCATGCATCAGTTAGTGCAACAGCCGAATATAGTAGCAGGCGATAATACCCCCGTCAACGAGTATGTGGAGCAAATCCACAAGTTCGCACAGGTATGGGGCTGACGAGTCGGCCCTCGTCGTCCTCGCATGCTTGATTCTGACGCTCGACATCGTAGGAGCAGATGGTCACGAGGTCTTGCATACCGGTGGAAACAATAGGTGCATCGACGCCCGGGGTCAAGCCCTGCAACAAAACATCAGCGGCAGAAAGCAAAATTTCCGGACGCATGGAGCCCTCGTTATCGGCATGGGTGTCGAGCATGAGCACCAGATGGTCCGGGCGCTCCCCTGCCGTGAGCTCATAGCCCACCAGAGTGTGGTCAAGGTCCAGGCGTTTGCTCTTTTTGCCACGAGCGTAGTCGATGCCGTGGCCCGCGCGCAGCGTATCGACAGCGCGACGCACCTCGTCGGCGTCCACCGGTGCCTCAGGGTCAAGATGCAGATCGATACGATACGACAGACGCGTGAGTTGCGCCGTCAGCGCCGGCGTGCGCACGTCGATGTATGCCGCCTCGATGGGGGCCAGATCGGCCGGAGATGCCGCCGCCAAACGTTCAAACGCCTCATCGAGCGCAACGAACTCAGTCATAAACAAGTCATACCACTCGCAAGTCGACGACGTTCCCACCGGCAGCGCCGACGAAAAGCCCACACGCATATGCGGAGAGAAGCCATGCGTCACGGCATAGGGCAGCCCCGCGCGACGCACGATGCGCTCAATAGTATGAATCACTTCGAGATGGCCCAAGTACTTAAGGCGGTCGCGCTTGCCATAGCGAACGCGAAGCCTAAAGAGCGTGGGGTTGTCGGTCAGGCGCTCACTCATGCGCGATCACCCACCAATACGTTCTTGGCATGGAGCGTGGGGCAGATTCCGCAGCCGGTGCACGACGTGCGGGTGCAGTCGGGGGTCGTGACGCCCTCCAACGAGCGGCGGTATTCGCGCTCGAGGAAGCCGCGCGAGCAGCCGGGGCTCACGTGCTCCCAGGGCAGGCGCCAGTCCAGTTCGTAGGGCAGGTGCACGAGCTCGTTGAGATCGATACCGTTTTTGGCCGCAGCCGACTTCCAGTTTTCGAGCGAAAAATGCTCCACCCAGGCGTCAAAACGCGAGCCCGCACGCCAGGCGTCCATGATGACCGGCGTCATGTCGCGACCGGCGCGGGACAGTGCGGCCTCGACGAGCGAGGTCTCGGCATCGTGGTAGTGCACGCGTACGGCGCGGTTGCGCACGCTCGTGATGAGCAGCTTTTGGCGACGCTTGACGTCGTCGTAATCGAGCTGCGGGCACCATTGGAACGGCGTGGCGGCCTTGGGGATAAACACCGACACCGAGATGGATACCGAGATGGAGCCGCGGCGCGCCTTGGGAACCACGGAGCGACCAAGCTCGAGCACATGGTCGGCCAGGTTGGCGATGGCCACGATATCCTCGTCGCGCTCGCCGGGAAGGCCCATCATGAAGTAGAGCTTCATGCGGTTCCAGCCCGACTCGAAGGCCGCCTTGGCCGCACGGTCCAAGTCCTCCTCGGTCACATTCTTGTTGATGATGTCGCGCATGCGCTGACTGCCGGCTTCGGGGGCAAACGTCAGGCCACCTTTTTTTTCACCGGCGACCGACTCGGCCATATCCACACCAAACGAATCCAGGCGCTGCGAGGGAATGGACACGCGAATGCCCGTATCTTCCAGACGGCGGTTAAGGCGACCGAGCACATCGCGGATGCAGGAGTGATCGGTGGTCGAAAGCGAGGTAAGCGACACCTCGTCATAGCCGGTCTTTTCCAGGCCCTGGATCACCGAGGACACAATCTGGTCGGCCGAGCGCTCGCGCACCGGGCGATAGGTCATGCCGGCCTGGCAAAAACGGCAGCCGCGGGCACAACCGCGCAGAATCTCGATCGACAGGCGGTCGTGAACGAGCTGCGCGTAGGGCACGCACGACTGCGACAACGGATTGGTAGCGCCAAAGTCCTCAACGACGCGCTTGTAGACCACCGGTGGGACGTCCTTGCCTTCGCGCGGCACGGTGTAGCCATGCGGCGAGCAGGGCTCGTCATAGCGCACCTCATACAGAGACGGCACGTAGGTACCGGCGACCGTCGCGAGCCGCTCGACAATCTGAGCGCGCGAGACGCCCTCGTCGCGCAAGCGGCGATGCAGCTGACAGATCTCGAGCAGCGACTCCTCGCCCTCGCCAATGAGGATGGCATCGAAGAAGGCTGCATACGGCTCGGGGTTATAGACCGAGGGACCACCGGCAATGATGATGGGGTCGTCCTCGGTGCGGTCGGCCGCCAGCAGCGGAATGCCGGCTAGATCGAGGGCCTCGAGAAAGTTTGTCACGGCCATCTCATGCGGCACGTGCATGCCGACGATATCGAACGAGGCCACAGGCGCCGCGCCCTCGAGCGACAGCAGCGGGATACCAGCCTCGCGCATGGCATCGCCCATGTCGGGCCACGGCACATAGCCGCGCTCGCAGGAAATGCCCTCGGCCTGATTAAGGATGTTGTAGAGAATGGCGATGCCCTGGTTGGGCAGGCCGACCTCATACACGTCCGGATAGATCATGCAGCAGCGGTAGTCGGCATCGGCCTTGGAGAGCGTGCCCCACTCGTGGTCGATATAGCGACTCGGCTTCTCGACCTTTGCGAGCAGGGGCTCAATCAAATGAAAACAGTCTTGGTACACAGCGCGCAAAAGAAACCCCTAAGCAGCGAGATCAGATGCGTCCTCAAAGGGACCCATGGGACGAGTAGCGCCGGCAACCGTGGTCACCAGGTCGCGGACGCGCGAGAACGTGGCGGCAGCCACCTCGTTGGCACGGCTGTAGTCGATGTCGCGTTCATACAACGACACGAGCGCACGGCCCATGCCATAGGTTCCCGCGGCGGCGGTCAGCGCCTTGACGGCAAACCCAATATGCGGCGTCTGCTTTACCAGGGCGCGGGTGACGGCGCGGAGCACCAAGCCGCCGGCAAGCACGCCCGCGACCTCATAACCGCGCTCGGGCTTAATACCGCGTCCAAAGATGGCCGCGAGCTCAAAGAGCATGCCCACCTGCGCCAGCGCCATAACGGGATAATCGGCCCCCGGCAAAAACACCAGCGCGCCCGTCGCCATATTGGTAAGCGCGCACGAGGTGATGATGCGGTTAGCGGCCGCAATACGCATAAAAGCAAAGTTCGCCGCAAAGGCCGTCTCCTTGTCCGTGCGATCGAGAATCCAGCGGGCAAGCGTCTCGAGCAGATACGTCTTATCGGTGGCCGCCACCGCGCCGAGCATGGGCGTGGACTCCTGGATAAAAGGCACCTCGACAGCAGACTCGGCCAGCACGCACACGGGGGCGCCGGCAATCACAAGCTCCTGTACAGCGCTCTCCAGACGGTCGGATCCGCACGAAAGGACCAGCACCACGTCGGTATCGGTCTTGGGGACGATACGGTCCTCACCCAGGCGCTCAACGCGCACAATGCCAGACGTCGTCTGCGGCACGAAGGCATCGCGCACCGTCTCGACCAAAAAACGCGAGGCAGACGAATCGAGGTAGACGGACACGCGAACCGGCGTGTCGGAATCCTTCTTGGTGGTCGCGCCCATCTTAAAGACGCGGGTCAGCTTGTCCACGGGAATCTTCATAGCAAACCCCTCCAGCGGTTACGCGGCGCCCGAACGATGCCGCCATATGGATTGTACGATACCCACCGTCAGCAACTGGATCATCATCGAGGACGAACCGAAGCTAATGAACGGCAGCGGAATACCGGTAATCGGCATCATGCCGATGCACATGCCGATGTTCTCGAAGGTCTGGAACGCCCACATGCCAACGATACCCACGCATGACAAGCGTAGGAACAGAGACTCGCACTTAAAGGCAACGCGGATCGTCGAGAAAATCAGCAGCACGTAGAGGCACAGGAGCAAAAAGGAGCCGCAGAAGCCGAACGTCTCGGACAGGAAGGCAAAGACGAAGTCGGTGTGGAACTCGGGCAGAAAGCCACCAGCAGACTGCGTCGCATGGCCCAGCCCTTTACCGAAAAAGCCACCCGATCCAACCGCGATGAGCGATTGCTGCAAGTTGTAAGCATCGTCCGAATCGGCATTATCGGGGTCGATAAAGACGGTCAGTCGGTTCATCTGGTACTGCTTGATCAAAACGTCATGGCCCAAAAGGGAATCGAGCACCGAATCGAGCGCCAGGATGAGCGCCACCAAACCCACGAGCAGAGCCAAGGTCGACAGCACCCATTCGCGGCGCGCACCGCTCATGCAGATCACAACGGCACCCGACACCAACACGACCAGGCCCGAACCCAGGTCGCCCATGGCGACGACGGCCAAAAACGGAACGGAGAGCATGCCGCAGAGCTTAATGTAGTCGCGGGCGGTATCGATGCGGCCGTTGTACTGCGAACCAAGCGTGGCGATAAAGAAGATCGTGATGAGCTTGGCGAGCTCGACCGGCTGGAAGGTAAGACCGATACCGGGAATCTTGATCCAGCCCGTCATTCCTAAGCCGCCCGTATAGGACAGCCCCGGAATCTTGGGCGAGAAAATCACAATGAGGTCGATGACGAGCAGCGCCGTCGAGAAGTTAGAGATGCCGCGCAGATCGGTACGCCAGACGAGCACCGCAAGCACCGCACCGATGCCGATGCCCAACAGGTGGCGCGAAAATGAGGCGTCGGCCTTAAACTGCGATGCCGACCAAATGATGATGGCACCATAGGCAACGAGTGCCAAGGTTGCCAGCAGCACGCCGATGTGCACCTTCTGGCGAAACGTGCCGCGCGAGGCCGAAAGCTGCTTGTTGACACGGTCCAGGCTGCTGCGGGAACCGGTTTTAGTTGAGCGGAACAGGTCCGCCGGCGAAAAATCCATCGCAACCTCCTATCGAACCGAAGAATCGCCCGTGGCAGAAGATGTGTCGGGCTCGTCATAAATGGCACCGAGGACATCGCGCACGACGTGCAGCGCGGTATCGGAGCCACCACCGCCCTGTTCCAAGACAGTGACAATCACGTACTTGGGCTCATCGGCCGGCGCGTAGGCGCAAAACCACGCGTAATCGTCCTCGCCGCTCTTCTCGCCCGTGCCGGACTTGCCGTAGACCGTGGGGGTCAAGGAGTTAAAGTGTGCGGCGGTCGAAGTCGACGCCGAGTAAATCACATCGTGCATGCCGTTGCGGACCAGCGCAAGATCAGCATCGTTGTTAATTTGAGCCTCAAGGCGCTTCTTTTTGCCCTTGCCGTTGTACTTGTAGGCATCGCCGTCGCCATCACGCGAGACAGCAGACAAGAACACATGCGGCACATACTGTTTGCCGCCGTTGGCAAGGCCCATGTAGGCACACGCCATCTGCAGCGGCGTCACCAAAATGTCGCCCTGGCCGATAGCGATGTTAGTCATATCGCCGGCATTCCACTTGCGGTCCTCGGCCGAGGCGTCGGTAAAGTAGGACTCTTTCCACTTGGCGTCAGGAATGCGACCGGTGCCCTCACTTGGCAGATCGATGCCGCAGGTCTTGCCCAGGCCCCAACGGCGAAAGACCTCTTGCAGACCCTCGGGATGCTGGTCGTTGTAGAAAAACGCCTTACCCATATCGTAAAACACGGGGTCGCACGAGTTGGCGATACCGGATTGCAGCGTCATAGTGCCGTGACCGGAATGCAGCCAGCAGTACTTACCCCATGACTTGCCCAGGCCCGTCCAATAGCCCGTGCAGTTCGTGGTCTGGCCTGAGGTATAGGTTCCAAACTCAAGACCGGCCAGAGCCGAGAGCGGCTTGATGGTCGAAGCCGACATATACTGGCCGCTAATGGCGCGGTTGAGCAGCGGATGCGAACCCTTGTCGTCGTTGAGCTCGGTCCACACGTCGTTGGAAACGCCGCCGATGAACACCGACGGATCAAACTTGGGCTCGCTTGCCATACCCAGAATCTCACCATTGTTGGGATCGAGGCACACCACGGCGCCGTTGCCGGCATCGCTATGACCCGTGGTCTTGGCAAGCTCAATGGCATTCGCCAGAGCCGTCTCGCAGGCCTGTTGAATCTTAAGATCCAGCGTAAGCTTAATGTCAGAACCGGCCTTGGCGGGAACGGCGCCGGCTTGACCGGTCACATTACCCGAGGCGTCAACTTTCACGGTCTGCTCACCACGAATGCCCTGCAGCAGATTTTCGTAGTAAATCTCTACGCCCGCCTGGCCCACAATATCGCCCGATTGATACGAGATCTGGCCAGCCGCGCTATCGCTGCCGTCCGACGACTTCTTGTTCTGCGCCTCGAGCTGCTCGGAGGTAATGGTGCCGGTATAGCCCAAGATATGGCAGGCGGTCTCGCCATACGGGTATTGGCGCTCGGTGCGCTCGGCGATCTTCACGCCGGGAAACTCACCGGCGTGCTCCTGAATGTAGGCGACAGTAGAGCGGCGCACGTCAGTCGCGATCGTATGCAGGCTCTGCGCGCCTTCGGAATTGTCCTGGATGTTGCGCAGCACCGCGATATACGGCATGCCGAGCACGTTGGCAAGATGACGCACCAGTACCTTGTCGTCGGCAAGGTCGCGATAGGCGACGACGGCGAGCGAGGGGCGGTTTTGCACCAGCGCGACGCCGTTGCGGTCCAAGATGCGGCCACGCACGGCAGGCGTGGTAACGGTACGGGTCTGATTGCTCTTGGCCTGCTTGTCGTAGTAGTCCGACGAGACCATCTGCATGCCCCACAGCTTAACGGCAAGCGCGGCAAACATCGCACCCACGCCCGCGGTGAGGATGGAAAAGCGGCCCTTGAAGGCCGTAGCGGCCGTATTGCCCTCGCCCTCGGTGGCGCGCGGGGCCGTTCCGTGCTGCGTGTCGTAGGTAAAGCGGGAGTCGCCGCGTCGCATGATGACCAGCGCGACCACAATGGCCACGACCAGGACGATGCCAGCGACAACAACCGTCAACTGGGAAGACATCTACAGACCTCCCCTATTTGAGCTTACGGGTCTTGGGCTTAAAGCGCATACCCGTCTGACGCCCACCGCGCGCGGAGAACCCATAGCCAGACTGCGGCGCGACGCCGGACATCAAAAACGGAACGGCGACCAGACCGGTCAGAATCGAGGACGGCAGGGCGTGTCCAAAGATCGCCACGACAAAACTCGATTCCAGTCCCATAAACAGCAAGATAATGCTGTAGATCACGTTAATGGCAAGCGCAAAGGCGCCCACCGTGATGCCGCGAGCGCTCGGGGTGCCTCCCGTCTGACCGGCGGCACTGTGTGTCAGGGCAAAGCTGCCCACTGTCAGCAACAGCGACATCACGCCCACCGGCACGGCTGCCGACAGGTCGTAGAACAGGCCACTGCAAAAACCGCAGATGACGGCCCGCGTGGGATCGCCCGAAAACACACTCAGGCACACCAGGATAATCATAAAGTTGACGCGACCGCCCGCGATGGAGATCTGCGGCGCCAAGCCCGCCTGCAGCAGGACGCAGACAATGGCGGCAATCGCAAAAGTGCGGGAGCCAGTCCCCTGTTCGTGTAGATCCATGGACATGCCTCCCTATTCGCTCGAGCCCGAGTCAGTCGTGTCGGACGCATCGGAGTTTTCATCCGAGCTTTCATCTTTGGACTTGGTGGCCGCATCGCGCGAGGTGCCCTGCGGCGTACTGTTGGCGCTGCTCACATCCTCGTCCGAAGCCGACTGCTCATCGGTCAGCGACGTAATGACCAGCACTTCCTCGTTGTTTTCGGCCGTTGTCTGAGCGCGCACGACGATGGTGTAGTACACATCGTTGGCAGACTTCTCCACCGACGAGACCGTACCGAGCGGCAGGCCCTTGGGGAATACGCCGCCGATGCCCGAGGTCACGATGATATCGCCCACCTTCACGTCGGAGTCGACACTCACGTGCTCCAGGCGCAGGGTACCGTCGGGCTGCCCCTGCAGCATGCCCTGAGCACGCGTATCCTGCACCATGGCGGACACGCCCGAGTTCTCATCACTAATCAGGCGGACGGTGGAGGTCTTGGCCGAAACCTCGATAATCTGACCGATGACACCGGCAGAACTCGTCACGGGCATGTTGATGGTAAGACCGTCGGCAGAGCCTTTGTCGATGGTAACGGTCGAGGTCCAGGCATCGCCCGACGCGCCGACAATGCGAGCCGCGGTGGACTTGAGGTTGTAGGTCGACTGAAGACCGACCAGGCTCTCGAGTCGCTCGGCGGTCTTTTGAGCCTCGGAGAGCTCGGCAACCTTTGACGTCAGGACCTCGTTTTGCTTCTTAAGCTCGTCGAGGGTGTCTTGCGAAGCCGTAAGGTTTGAGAACACGTTTCCGATTGCGTTAAAGGGCGCGGCCACAGCCGAGCCCACAAAACGCACCGGCGAGGTAATCGTCGTCACGCCAGAACGCACGGCATGAATCGGTCCCGCCTCACCCTCGCGAATGTAAAACGTAAGCAGCAGCACCGAAATTACGCTGAAAACAATCAACGGGCGCATACCCGTTGATTGTCGCTTGGTATTCAGATTTGAAGAGAAACCCGAAGATCGTGCCAAATGGAATCCACCTTTTGGAAATTAAGCATTGGTCTGGACGAAGCCACCGTCAAACGCGTTGGCCTCGAGCACGCGGGCGCAGCCGTTGACGACGTTGTCGAGCGCCGTAGGGCTGACGTTGACCGAAACACCGGTCTCGTCGCGCAGACGCACGTCGAGGCCGCGCAGCAGCGCACCGCCGCCGGTCAACAGGATGCCGTAGTACATAAGATCCGAGGCAAGATCGGGCGGCGTGGCGTCGAGGGCGTCCTTGACGGCCTTGGCCATCTCGTCGAGCGGCTTGTTGAGCGCGCGACGAATCTCCTCGCTCTCGATGCGCACGGTCTTGGGCAGGCCCGTGATCACGTCGCGGCCGTTGACCTCGACGTCGAGCTCGTCCTTGAGCGGCACGGCAGAACCGACCTTGATCTTGATGTCCTCGGCCGTGCGCTCGCCGATAGCCAGGTTATAGGCATCGCGAACGTGGGTAAGGATGGCCTGATCAAACTCGTCACCGGCAATGCGGATGGACTGCGACACGACGATACCGCCCATGGCGATAACGGCGACCTCGGTGGTACCGCCACCGATATCGATGACCATGGAGCCAGTGGGCTCCTCGACAGGCAAGTCGGCGCCGATGGCAGCGGCCATGGGCTCCTCGATCAGGTATGCCTGGCGGGCACCGGCCTGGATCGTAGCCTCAAAAACGGCGCGCTTCTCGACCGACGTGACACCGGAGGGGACGCAGACGACAACGCGCGGACGCGGGGTCCACGGATAGCGCTTCTCGGACGCCTTGTCGATAAAATAGCGAAGCATGGCCTCGGTAACGTCGAAGTCGGCGATAACGCCGTCCTTAAGGGGACGCACAGCCACAATGTTACCGGGCGTACGGCCGAGCATGCGCTTTGCCTCGATACCGACAGCCAGGATGCGTTCATCGTTCTTGTCGATGGCGACAACGGAGGGCTCGCGAATGACGATGCCCTTGCCGCGCACGGAGACAAGCGTGTTGGCGGTGCCGAGGTCGATGGCAAGATCGCCCGCATAGCTACCGAAAAACATATCCATCAAAGAAAACAACGCAACTCCTGATGTGTTGGATGATTGCTGGAAAACTACTAGCCCATCATACTAGCGCAAGCCCGGCACTTCACTTGCGGTGAAGCACCGGGCAGCGCCAAATCTCATAAGGTCACTACTGGTTGTCAGCAGCCGAGAGATCGATGTCGAGCGAGGAGACGGCCCAACCGATATGGTTGTCGGAGCGCACGAACTTGACGGTGTACTCCTGCTCGCCGCCCTTGGACAGCGACGCCTTGACCTTGGCGGTGGTCTCGGTCATAGACTGGTCCATGCCCTCAATGGAGACGGTGGCGCCCTGCGGAATCGAGGAAATGATCATCGACTTGGCGTCCTCGGACAGGCTGGAGGCCAGGCAGGACTCGGCCTTGGCGGTATCGCCGTCACCGGCAGCCTGGAACAGGTCGGTGACAACAGACTCCTGCGAGGGAAAGCCCAGGCCGCGCGTGTAGGCAAAGCCAAGACCGCCTGCGGCAATGACGATCAGCAGAAGCAGCACCAAGAAAACCTTGAGGCCCGTGTGGCGATGGCGACGACGGACCTTGGCCTCCTTGCGGTCCTGCTGAACCATCTCGGACTCGGACAGGGTGAAGAAGCCGGTGTCCGAGGGGTCGGGCATAAATTGACCGGTAGCACCCGTGGGGTCGAGCGGGTCGACGGCGGGAGCATCCATCGCGGGAGCCGGCGCCGTGGCCATGGCCGTCTGGGCCGAAAGCGCGGCGAGGGAATCGTGCACGCGGGCAAGCTCGTCGGCCTGCTCGGGCGTGAGCTGGTAGATGCCATCGGCGGTGGCGGCGTTAAAGGCATCGAGCGCGTCAGAGGGGCGACCGGCGGCAGAGAGCGCCTCGCCCATACCGGCGTTAAGCGCACGTGTGTCGTCGCGCGGACCGGCAAAGTCAATGGCCGTGCGGTAGGTCTCTACGGCGTCTGCCGGACGGCCGAGCTTAATGAAGCAGCGGCCAAGATCGCCAAGGGCGGCGGCGGGAGCCGGGTTGGCACCATCGATGGCGGCCTGACGGAAGGCAGTGCCGGCGTTGGCATAATCGCCCGACTGGAATAGGGCGTTGCCCAGACCCAGATAGGCCTTAAACGGCGTGGCATAGGATGCATCCTGCGTTGCGGCAGAAAACGCCTGGGCTGCAGTCACATAGTCACCCACGGCAGCAAGCGCCTTGCCGCGGTTGGTGAGCAGCGCGCCGCGCTTGCCATAGGTACCGTCGTTAAGGGCGGCGGCGTAAGCCTCGGCGGCCTCGGCATACATGCCCAGGTGCATCAAGGCGTTGCCGCGCAGATGGTCGGCCTCGCCCATAATCTCGCTGGGGGTCTTTGCCGCACCGAGCATCTGGGCGGCAGCGGAATAATCACCCGCGCGATAAGCGGCGCGGCCCTGTTGGATCAGCTGGCTATTCAAGGAAGTCCCCTTTACTCGTGAACGATCTCGACATGGACGATCTCGTCACCGGCACGCAGCTGCGAGATGACGTCGAGGCCCTCGACCGTGGTGCCAAAGACGGTATAGCCGGAGTCGAGGTTGTGCTGAGCACCCAGGCAGAAGTAGAACTGCGAACCTGCGGAATCGGGATCCATGGAACGTGCCATGGCAAGCGCGCCGTCGACGTGGCTGTTACGCGGGTTGGTAGCGAACTCGCCCTTGATGCAGTAGCCGGGGCCGCCGGTACCGGGCATGCCGTCGGGGCCCTCAAGACCGGCGGCGACATCGGCGCCGGACATATCGCGGGTATTGGGGTCGCCGCCCTGGATCACAAAACCGGGCACATAGCGATGGAACTTAAGGCCGTCATAAAAACCCATCGTGGAAAGCTCGCAGAAGTTCGCCACGTGGATGGGGGCGCCCTCGCCGTCAAACTTGACCTTGATGGTGCCCTTCGACGTCTCGATCACCGCGCACTCATCACCGACAAGCTGATACTCGGGCGTGTAGAGCTCTTTCTTAAAACCAAACATGTGGTTCCTTCCTCGTGCGTTTAAAGCATATTTGGTCAAATTGTAGCAATAAGCACGGGCTTCCATCAATTGCGCACGCAGGTTATGCCGCCGGAGGGCAACAAATTACGAACGTTGCTGCGGTCTCCATGCGCTCACGTTGGCGTCGTACTGGTTAAGCGCGCTGTTGCCGCCTTGTGCGATGGGCGCCAGGATCTCGCTCTGACGGGCGCTCAGCGACTCGCCGTCGGGAATGGACAGCGAGATATCCCAGCTCTGGCAGATCACGTCGACACGCTCGTACATCCACTGGGCAAGCTGCTTTAGATGATCGATGTCCTCCGCATAGACGGTGTCGTCCTGAACCTTGAGGTTATTGAGCTCATCCTGGGTCTTTTTAATCTGATCGCGCAGGGCATAAGCGCTCTGCGACAGCTCCTGGCGGGTGGAGAGCGGCGTACGCAGATAGCCGTTATTAAACGAATCGATGACCTCGCCGATCTGATCATCGTCGCTGTACGACACGATGGTCTGGTACAGGCCGTCGAGCCTGGCGTAGAGCTGGTCGTCGGTTAAGACGGTCTCCTCCTGAACGACCTCGGACGCATCCTCTTGCTTGGACTCTTTCTCGGTGGCCTCGCCCTTTTGGCGCGACGGGAAGGTGGTCTTGGCGGCCTGGCCAAACTGGTCGTAGAAGCCGGGCATGACGCCCATAGGATCGGCAGTCACAAACCAATACGCACCACCGCACACAGCGGCGAGCACCGCGATGACGATAAGCGGTTTGGGGATATGGCGCTTGTGCTTGTGATAGGCATCCTCGTCGGGATGGACCTTGCGCTTGGCCTTTGGCTTTTTGGGCTGGACATCATCGCGCAGGGACACCGGTGTGGGGATATCGACCTTGGGGATGCCAAAGTCCTTATCGAAGGCAGGCAGCACGCAGGTCTCGTTGGGATCGGCGGCATCCGAGAGCACCGCGGCGGCAGAGGCCGGCGCATGGGGCACCTCGGTATCGATCTGCTCCTGCGTCAGGCGCGGAAAGCCGGCCGTGCGGCCTGCTGCCAGATCGGATGCAGCCGCGTCTTTGGAAAGGATACCCGGGGCGGGGCGCCCGCACTTGGGACAGGTGCGATCATGCGGGGACAGGCGTGCGCCACAACCATCGCAGAATACGAACTCGGTATGCTCGGGACCGTCGCCCGGACCAACGTATGCGTTGCAATAGGGGCAGAACGAGGCGCCGTCCTCTATGGTCTTAAGGCAATGCGGGCAGATCACGGCTTCCTCTTTTCGGAGCAATTCATACAGTCGAGGTTAGAGCATAACATCGCCACGCCCCCACAGGAGCAAGGCACCAATTCAACATCGCCAGGGTAGTCTTTGTGGAGGGATGATTTTTCTGGGACGGGGATTAGAAAATCATCCCCCGGGCGGCTGAAGCTAGGCTTTATTTGCGGGCTTTTTCTTCTTGCTCGGCATCGAGACCTTAATGCCCTGGGCGGACTTGGTCACACGCGAGCGAGTGACGCCCGTGCCCTTCTTTTTCTTGGGCTGGGCCTTTTCCACACCCTCGAGCGCGCGAACCTCGGCCTCGCGAGCGGTGCGCTCCTCACGGCGCTGCGCCATATCGGCGGCGACGCGCTTGGCAAAACGCTGGGCAGTTGAGCCCGTCGAGCTCACCTTGCCGCCACCACGACCCAGACGGACGCGAACGCCACGGCCAAAGCCGGTGGCAGCATGGCGACGACGCGGCTTAAGCGAATCCATCATCGTGGCGAGCTTAAAGAACACCGTGCAGGTAAAGACGACGATCGCCAGCAAGATAACGGCCTCGCCCATCGACAGGTTGGCGATGGACAGCAGCTGCGGGAATCCGATAACACCCGCCAGGATGCCGACGACGACAAACACAAAAAGCACCACACGCAAGGGCGTAAGCGGCTGCGAGATACGCCAGATCAGACTCACGCTCGCCGCACACGACGTAAGCAGGCACATGGTCGAAAGCGTGAGCTGGTTAAAGCCAAACACGCGCGCTACAAAGATATCGAGCGCCGCAGCCATAATAACCGCCAGTGACGCCGGCAACGCACGCTTGAGCACGTTGGTCAAGAATGACCCCTTCACGCGGGCGTTGTTGGGCTCCAAACCCAGCACAAAGCCCGGCGCGCCGATGCAGAAGAAGTTGATGAGTGTCATCTGAATCGGCTCGAAGGGATACGGCGGAAACGCGATGCACAGCGCCGCCAGGCCCATCGAGAACAGCGTCTTAGTCAAGAACAGCGCCGCAGAGCGCTGCAGGTTGTTGATGGAGCGGCGGCCCTCAGCCACCACGGCGGGCATCGAGGCAAAATCGTTGTCGACCAGCACGATTTCGGCCACGTTGCGCGCGGCATCGGAACCGGCGGCCATGGCCACGGAGCAGTCGGCCTCCTTGAGCGCCAGCACGTCGTTGACGCCGTCGCCCGTCATGGCAACGGTATGGTCGCGACGCTTGAGCGCCTGCACGAGTTCGCGCTTTTGCTGCGGCGTCACGCGACCAAAGACGTGATAGCGGTCCACCGCCGCATCAATCTTGGACGGCGTATCGAGCGTCGTGGCGTCGACGTAGGCATCGGCCCCCGGAACGCCCACCACGCGCGCGATCGATGACACCGTGCGCGGGTCGTCGCCGCTGATCACGTTGAGGGTCACACCCTGCTCGTTAAAGTAGCCGATGGTCTCGGCAGCCGAGGTACGGATCTCGTCGCGAATGGTCACAAAGCCGACGGGCTCGGCCTCGCCCGCCATATCGCCGTCGGGCGTAAAGCCGTCCACACGGGCCACAACAAGCACGCGGCAGGTGTCGGCAAGCTCGGCCACACGATTCTCGACCTGCGCAAAGACGCGCTCCGAAAGCACAAATTGCGCTGCGCCCATCACATAGGAGCCCTGCGCAAACGAGGCGCCGCTCCACTTTTTGGACGAAGAGAACGGAATGACCGCCAGCGGCTCGGAAACCTCGACCGGGCGGTCAGCGTAATAGTTGAGCAGCGCCTGACAGGTCTCGTTGGCGTCTGCCGAGGTGGCACGCGCCACGTTGGCGAGCGCAAAATCCAGGACCGTGGTCTCGACGGGGACAGCTGCCTCGTCCGAGTCCGCGCCAAAGCCAACGCCCTCAACAGGCAGCGGGTAGGTACCCTCGACCTCCATACGGCCCGAGGTAATGGTGCCCGTCTTGTCCAGGCACAGCACGTCGACGCGCGCGAGCGTCTCGATACAGTAGAGCTGCTGCGCGAGTACCTTGCGGCGCGCCAGACGCACCGTGGCGATGGCAAGCACCGACGAAGTCAGCAGCACCAGGCCCTGCGGAATCATGCCCAAAAGAGCGCCCACCGTAGACAGCAGCGCCGACGAAGGCACGCGACCGGCAAGCAGCTCGGAAAAACACCACGAAAGCGCGCTATCGCCCGGCGTACCGGCGGCATCCCACAGCTCGCTCACACTCGAGGCAAAGAGCGCCAGGCCGAGCGGAATCATAATGAGGCTCGCAAAGCGCACGATGGCGTTGAGCGCATTCATGATCTCGGAATTGACCTTTTTGACGTACTTGGCCTCGTTGTTGATCTTGGCCACGTAGTTGTCGGCGCCAACATGGATCACGCGGGCGCGCAGCAGGCCCGAGTCGATAAAGCTGCCGCTCATGAGCTCGGAGCCGGGCTGCTTTTTGATGAGATCGCTCTCGCCCGTCAGCAGGCTCTCGTTCACGAGTGCCTCACCCGACACCACCACGGCGTCGGCGGGAATCTGGTCGCCGCGCCCCAGGCGAATGATATCGTCGAGCACGATCTGGTCCAGGTCGAGCTCTACCTCGGCGCCGTCGCGCACCGCGATGGCCTTCTTAGAGGTGAGCAGCGTAAGCTTATCGACCATCCGCTTGGAGCGCATGGACTGGATGACGCCAATTGCCGTGTTCAAGAACACCACGAACAGGAACGTCAGGTTCTTAAACGAACCGGTCAGCAACACCAAAATCGCCAAAACCACGTTGATCAAGTTAAACAGCGTGCAGAGGTTCTCGATGATGAGCTCGCGGACCGACTTGGTCTTGAGTTCCATGTTGCGGTTGATCTTACCGGCGGCGATGCGCTCCTCGACCTCGGCGGTCGAGAGTCCGTGCTCGATATCCGTTGCTGCCATACCTTGTCCCATCACGTCGCGTCGGTATAAGAAAACCGCCCGGACCATGCGAGGTTCGGACGGTCTTACGTTCGAGGGTGCCCCATGTTGGATTCGAACCAACGGCCTTCTGCTCCGGAGGCAGACGCTCTAATCCCCTGAGCTAATAGGGCGAACTGTTGGCATTATACCCAAGTGCGCCACGGGCTAACAAAAGAATAGAAAAAGCTTTGCAATTACGTGGGAGACCTTGATTCTCATTTTCATTGCAACAGCCTCAGGACTCAGCGCAACGCGTTGCGCTGAGTCCTGAGGCGCGAATCCGGGTAGGCAACCCCAGAGGGGCCGGAATCCCCCGGCCCGCGATGGAGGGAGGCCGGCATGTCCAGACCGAAGCCGTCCGGAAGGTCGTACGGGAGGCTCACGAGGCACGAGAGGAACACGGTCGAGAGGATGCTCGACCGCAACCGCAGCGCCCGCGAGATCGCCGCGGAGCTCGGCAGGTCGCCCTCGACCGTGACCAGGGAGGTGGCGGCGCACCGCTACGTCACCGCGCCGCGCTCGCGCTACGGCGAGCCCGCGCCCGCGGACCTGTCGGGGGCCTGCCCCAGGCTCTCCGCGTGGCCGAGGTGCTGCAACGGCTGCTCGCACAGGAGGGGCTACGGCTGCTCGAGGAGGCCCAGGGTGTTCTACAGCGCAAGGAGGGCGCAGGAGGCGGCCGACGCCGAGCTCTCGGCGAGCAGGTCCGGGATCGACGAGACCGAGGAGGGCGCCGCCGCCAAGCTCGCGGCCATCAGGGACGGGCTCGCGCGCGGGCTCTCCCCACAGCAGATAGCGGCGACGACCCCCGGGCTCAGCGCCTCCACCGTCTACAGGTGGGTGGACGCCGGCTACGACGGCATGACGAACATGGAGCTCAGGCGCAAGGTCGGCTACAGGCCGAGGTCGCGCCGGGCCCCGAGAAGGGCGACGTCCCACTCGTCGCGCAGGTCGCACGCGTCGTTCCTCGCGCTCGGCGAGGACGCCTGCGCCGCGGCCTGGGAGATGGACACCGTCGAGGGCTCCAGGGGCGACTCCGCCAGGCTCCTCACGCTCCTGCACCGCCCGAGCCGCTTCCAGCTGGCCCTGCCGCTGCCGGACGGCACGTGCGCCTCTGTCCTGGCGGCGCTCTCCTCCCTGCGCGGGGTCCTCGGCGAGGACGGCGCGAGGCGCGCCTTCGGCGCCGTGCTCACCGACAACGGGAGCGAGTTCGCCGACGAGGACGCCATCGCGGCGCTGATCGGCGAGCGGGACGGCGAGACCAGGCTCTTCTACTGCGACCCCCGGCAGAGCCAGCAGAAGGGCGCGTGCGTCTATCCCGAACGCGTC
>CABUDJ010000029.1 GCA_902490325.1 uncultured Collinsella sp.
TGGAGAGAGCGCTCCCGCAAACTGCCTCTTGACAACTTATAGGAGCGTCGGTTTTTATTTCGCGAAATTCGGTATGGTTGAGGGTGATCGGTTAAACGTAGTAGATAGGCGCATTTCGTGGCAAACGAATCAAGCCGAGGTACAAAATAGCCCCCGCCCTAGAAAAATCGTCGGCAAGGTAGCAAAAAGCCCCGCGGGCAGGAGGCTGCTCGCGGGGCGAAGAAGAGGGGCTTATTTGTGGCGGACCGAGGGGCTCGGCATGGGGTTTCTGCCGCGGTCGCTCTTAAGGCATTACAGCTCGACGAGCTGGCCGGTCTCGGCGGCCTCCTTGATGGCGTTGAGAAGTGTGAGCGTCTTAACGTTGTCGGCGGGGGTCACGACGGGCTCGACCTCGCGACGAACGACCTTCACAAAGTGCTTGAGCTGCATCTTGTGCGGCAGTGCCGGATCGACGGCCGGAATCTCCATCTGCAGCGGCTTGTGCCAGTTGGAGGCGCCGTCGTAGGAGAACTGGTGCAGGCGGGGCAGCGACAAGGCGCCTAGGGTTCCGCCGATAAAGTAGGCGTCGGCGTCGAAGGGGCGGTACTGCGGATCCTCGCGAGCGGTTGCCTCCCAGTTCCAGGGGCTGGCGGTGGCGTCGGAGATGGTCATGCTCGCGAGCGCGCCATCGGCAAAACGGACGTTGACCACGGCGGAGTCCTCGGTCTCAAAACCGCGGGCGGCGCTGGACTGCATGCCCTGGACGGCAACGGGCTCGCCCAGCAGGTAACGGAGCAGGTCGACGTCGTGCACCAGGTTGACCAGGATCGGGCCGGCACCCTTCTTGCGGCGCCACTCGACATCGAAGTACTCGTCGTTCTTATAGATCATGTAGTGGAAGCTCGATACGGTGAGCTTGCCCAGTTCGCCGGACTCGATGATCTCCTTGGCCTTGTTGACGAAGGGGTTGTGGCGACGGTGCTGGCCCACGAGCACGGGCACGCCGGCGGTCTCGGCCTCGGCGGCGAAGGCCTGAGCATCCTCGAGGTCGTTGGAGATCGGCTTTTCGACCAGCGGCACGATGTTGCGCTTGATGGCCTCGCGGGCAACGCCCAGATGCAGGTCGTTGGGGGTGGCGATAATGACGGCCTCGGGCTTGACCTCGTCCATCATCTGGGCGGGATCGGTATAAAACGGCACGCCGGCGGCCTCGGCCGTGGCGCGGGCGCCCTCAAAGGCGTCAGCGATGGCGACGAGCTCGGCATCGGGCTCCTCGGTGACAAAGCGGATGTGGTTGCGGCCCATGGCGCCGGCGCCGATAACGGCAATGCGGACGGGGTTGAGCTCAGACATTTCGACTCCTTAATACTGGTGACCGGTGGAATGCGACAAAGGGGCTGTCCCTTTGTCGCATCGGTAAAACTAGGCGGACTTCTTCTTGCTGTCGGAGACCATCATGTAGACGGTGAGCACGACGGCGATGGCGGCGATCACAATGGCGCCGTAGAAGGACTGCTGGTAGGCGGCGCTGCCGGCCTCGGCGTGATACAGCACAGCGGTGATGGGCTGGCTGATCCAGGTGGAAGCGGCGTAGCCCAAAAACATGATGCCGTAGTTGACGCCGATGTTGCTGGTGCCAAAGGCGCCACCGGTGAGCGGCGGGTAGATGACGAGCAGAGCGCCAAAGCTAAAGCCGAGCAGGGCGAGCGCCACAAAGAACATGCTCTGCGTAAAGCTCATCGACATGATGACGAGTGCGATGATGGTGACGACAAGGCTGATGAGCAGCGACTTATAGGCGCCGAGCTTGTCGATGATCTGGCCAAAGGACAGGCGGCCAACCAAGTTGGCGCAGGTGTTGACGGAGACCACCACACCGCCGAGGGCGACGGCCGCGGCGCTCGTGGGGTCGGCGAAGAGCTGGACGGCGGCAATGGAGGCAACCTTGCCCACGAGCAGGGTGCCCGCGGTGGCGGCAAAGGCGAAGGTGACGATGAGGACCCAGAAGCGCGGGGTCTTGACCATCTCGCCCGGGGTGAGGTCGCCGAAGGTGCCGGCGTGCGCGCCGCCCTTGGGGGCCTCGAAGCCCTCGGGCAGCCAACCGGCCTCGGGGGCCTTCAGGAACAGGGCGGAGGCGGCGATCGTCACAAAGAAGATGACGCCGAGCGCCTTAAGGGCGCCGAAGATGCCCAGGCTCGGGATGAGCAGCGAGGCGAGCACCGGGGACAGCACGGCGGGGCCGGCGGTCGAAGCGGCGAGCGTAATGCCGGAGGCGAGACCCTTCTTGTCGATGAACCACTTCTGACCCGTGGTGAGCGCCGGGTTGTAGCCCAGGCCGTTGCCAACGGCGGCGACGAGCGAGAACCACAGGTAGAACTGCCACGGCTCGGTGACGGTGCCGGACATGAACCAGCCCAGGCCGTAGCACACGGCGGCGGCGATCACGACGTTGCGCGGGCCGATCTTATCGGAGATACGGCCGGCGAAGATGCCCGTCACGGCCATGATGGTCTGAAAGACCGGGAAAGCCCAGGTAAGGGCACTCGACCACTCGGGGTAGACGGCGAGCAGGTTCTTGCTCACGACAGAATACAGCGCGATGGAGCTGATGAAGAACATGGTGACGCACGCGGCGGAAAGCACGACGGCGCGACCCTTGTTGGAGTTGCTGGAAGCCATTGGACTCTTTCTAATCGATGTGGGAGAGGAGCGGTCGTATCCGCGGGCCTCCCTGTTAGGTTGGTTTACTGGTCAGTTGGCTTGGCGACGCCGGACTCATCGGACCAAAGCTCGACACCCTTGTTCTTAAGGTAGTTGTCGGCATAGGCGCGACGGCCGCCGGGCTTGGCGGTGAGGTCGCCCATCATGTTGGAGAAGCCGCCGTCGACCTTGATGGCGTCGCCGGTGGTAAAGTCCGAGCGCGTGGACGCCAGAAACATGACGGCGTTGGCGATATCGCTGACCTCGCCGATGCGACGCGTGGCGATCAGGCGGCTGCGGCTCTTTTCGACCTCGGGGTCGGCGTAGAAGTTGGCCGACATCGGGGTCTTAACGAAGCAGGGCTCGACGCAGTTGGAGCGGACGCCGTAGGGGCCCCACTCGGCGGCGAGCATCTTGGACATCATGTTGACGCCGGCCTTGGTGGAGCTGTACACGCCCGAGAACGTCTCGGGGGAGTGGCTGGCGACGGTCGAGATGTGCACCAGGCGGCCCTGGCCGGCCTTAATCATCTCGCGACCAAAGCGCTGCGAGGTGATGAAGTAGCCGGTGAGGTTGACGTTGATGACCTCGTTCCAGTCGGAGAGCGGCAGGTCCTCCATGGCGGCGAAGCGCAGGATGCCGGCGGTGTTGACGAGGACGTCGACGCGGCCGAAGTTGGCGATGGTGGCATCGACGGCGGCCTGAACCTCGGCCTCGTTGGTGGCGTTCATCTTGTAGCCCTCGGCGTGGATGCCAAACTCAGCGGCGAGGTCAGCGGCTGCGGCCTTGACCTTTTCCTCGTTCAGATCGAGCAGGACGACGTTGGCGCCGTTGCGGGCGAACTCGCGGCAAATCTCGACGCCCATACCGCCGAGTGCGCCGGTCACGGCGCAGACATCGCCCTCGAGCTTAAGCCAGTTGCTCATAGGAACTTCCCTTCTTGTGCCTCCCTGTGGGTCGTTCCCATTAATCGACCCACGTGGTTTTCGCAGGTTATCGTATGCTTTGCATTTACGCAGGTGAATTGCATATTTGTTAGAATGGCGTTAACCGTAGGTTTACACTGTGCAATGCAGTTTATGCTTAGCCGAGCGCGTGACCTGCGAAAACAACCCCCTGTGGCGCCATGTGGCCACGGGCGCGAAAACGGGAGATTGACGTGTACGATCGACGACTTGAGGCCATATCGGCCGCCGCGGAGCTGGGAAGCTTCTCGCGTGCGGCGGCAAAATTGCGCGTATCGACTCCGGCGCTCGTCAAGCAGGTGTCGGGTTTCGAGGCCGAGTTTGGCATCACGCTGTTCGAACGCTCGCACTCGGGCGTCAAGGTGACACCGGCGGGTGCTCTGCTGATGGACGACGCGCGCTCGATCATGCGGCAGTCCGAGGACGCGCTGCGCCGTGCCCGACGCGCCGCGGGCGATGGCGGTGCCGTGCGCCTGGGCGTGTCGATGATGTGCCCAGGGCGCCAAACGCTGTCGATGTGGACGGGTGTGCACGAGCTGGAGCCATCGCTGCGATTTGAGATCGTGCCGGTAAGCGATCTCTATGACGAGCGCGAATCCGTCATGCGCAGCCTTGGTCGCGAGGTAGATGTGGTGCAGTCGAGTTTTTCGACCCCGCGCTGGGGCGACACCTGCCAAAAGCTCCACATCGTCAACGTGCCGTTTTATATCGACGTGCCGCGCGCGAGCCCGCTGGCGCGCAAGACGCGCATCACGGTTGCCGACCTGGAGGGCATGCGTCTGCGCGTACTCCGTCACGGCAACGATGCCATGGACAGCCTGCGCATTGACCTTTTGGCCGACGGTGGCGTGGACGTGATCGACGTGGATAGCTTCGACTTTGCGCTCTTTAACGAGGCGGAGGAAAAGGGCGATGCGGTGCTCACCTGCGGAGCGTGGTCGGGGGTGCACCCGGCCTTTGTAGGCGTGCCGTTCCTGTGCGGCCGCGAGGTGCCGGTCTTTTTGCACTACCCGCTCGAGCCCACCCTCCAAGTCCAAAAATTCGTCAACGCCATGGCCCAACTCCTCAACTAGTTCATCCTTACAAAACGAGGCCCTGGCCAAACGGCCAGGGCCTCACCAACTTTTATTCTGTTTTAATGACGGGTTGATTGCGCGCAGGAGGTCTCCCAGGCGGGCCGGGGTGTAACTTCCGCGCGCAGTTTCGCAGCGAAGCGAGAATGTTTGAGCACGGAGGTTACACCCCGGCCCGCCTGGGAGACCTCCGTGGAACAAACCTACCTACTCGAGCTCAAACGCACCCGTGTACAGCTGGTAGTAATACCCGCGCTTGGCGATCAGCTCGTCGTGGTTGCCGCGCTCGATGATGCGGCCGTGATCAAGACAGATGATCGCGTCGGAGTTGCGCACGGTGGACAGGCGGTGTGCGATGACAAACGTCGTGCGGCCTTCCATGAGCTTGTCCATGCCCGCCTGCACGATGGCTTCGGTGCGGGTGTCGATGGAGCTCGTAGCCTCGTCCAGAATCATTGCCGGCGGATCGGCGACACCCGCCTGCCCGACGGCTACGACACCATGCTCAGCATGGTGTCGTAGCCGTCGGGCAGGCGGGTGATAAAGTCGTCGGCGCCCGCGAGCTTGGCCGCCGCGATGCACTCCTCGTCGGAAGCGTCCAGGTTGCCGTAGCGGATGTTATCCATCACGGTGCCGGTGAACAGGTTTACGTCCTGCAGCACGACGCCCAGCGAGCGGCGCAGATCGGCCTTGCGGATCTTGTTGACGTTGATGCCGTCGTAGCGGATCTTGCCGTCGGCGATGTCGTAGAAGCGGTTGATGAGGTTGGTGATGGTCGTCTTGCCGGCACCGGTGGCGCCGACAAACGCGACCTTCTGGCCCGGCTTGGCAAACACGGACACGCCGTGCAGCACCTCGTGGTCGGGCGTGTAGCCAAAGTCGACGTTGTCCATGACCAGGTCGCCGCGCAGCGGCACGTACTCAATCTCGCCGGTTGCGCGGTGCGGATGTTTCCACGCCCACATGCCGGTGTGGTGGTCGGCCTCCTCGAGCTGCCAGGTATCGGGGTTCACCTGAGCGTTGACGAGCGTCACATAGCCTTCGTCGGCTTCGGGCTCCTCGTCGATGAGCTCAAAGATACGGTCGGCGCCGGCGAGGCCCATGACCACGGCGTTGATCTGCTGCGAGATCTGGCCGATCTGTCCGCAGAACTGCTTGGTCATGTTGAGGAACGGCACCACGACGGCGATGGACAACGCCATGCCCGAGATGCTCAGGTTAGGCACGCCCAGCGCCAGGAAAATGCCGCCGGCCAGTGCGACCAGCACATAGAGCAGGTTGCCCAGGTTCATAAGGATGGGCATGAGGATGTTGGCGTACATGTTGGCCTTCTGGGAAACCTCGAAGAGCTTTTCGTTGCGCTCGTCAAAATCGGCCTCGGCGGCAGACTCGTGGCAGAATGCCTTGACGACCTTCTGGCCGTTCATGACTTCCTCGATATGGCCCTCGACCACGCCGAGCTCGGTCTGCTGCGCAATAAAGAAACGCGCGGAGTTGGAGCCGAGCAGCTTGGTCATAAAGGTCATAAAGGCGACGCCGGCCACAATGACCAGGCACATCCACACGCTGTAGTACAGCATGATAAAGAACACCGTGACGATGACGATGGTCGTCATGAGCAGGTTGGGCAGCGACTGACTGATCATCTGGCGCAGCGTGTCGATGTCGTTGGTGTAGTGGCTCATGATGTCGCCGCGCTGGTGCGTGTCGAAGTAGCGAATTGGCAGGTCCTGCATGCGGTTGAACATCTTCTCGCGCAGCTTCTCGAGCGAGCCCTGCGTGACGATGGCCATGGCGCGGTTCCAGAACAGCGAGGACAGGATGCCGACGCCGTAGATGCAGGCGAGGGTGGTCACGAGCTGTGCGATCTTGGGCTGTGCGGCTTCCCAATCGCCCGACTGCCACGATTCGCTAATAATCTGCAGAGCGCTCTGAAGGAAGGTCGCGCCGATGGAGTTGATGATGGCGCAGAGTACCACGCCGACGACGACGAGGGGCAAAAGCACGGGGTAGAAGCCAAAGAGCATCTTGATCAGGCGCGTCATGGTGCCACCCTTGCGGTTGAGCGCGCGCTCAGCGGTCGTTGCCTTACTCATGTGCCTCGCCTCCTTCCTGGGTCTGAGCTTGCGTTACGGATGCCTCGGTGTCGGCCTCGACGGCCCCTTCGCCCTCGGCAGACATCTTGTTTTGCGAGGTAAAAGTCTCGCGGTAGATCTCGCTCGTCTTAAGCAGCTCGTCGTGGTTACCGATCTGCGCGATGCGGCCGCCCTCCATGACGATGATGCGGTCTGCGTCCTGCACGGAGCTGATGCGCTGGGCGATGATGAGCTTGGTCGTGTTGGGCAGATAGCTTGCCAACCCTGCGCGAATCTTGGCGTCGGTCTTGGTGTCGACGGCGCTGGTGGAGTCGTCCAGGATCAAGATCTTGGGGCGACGCAGCAGGGCGCGCGCAATGCACAGGCGCTGCTTCTGACCGCCGGAAACATTGGAGCCGCCCTGTTCGATCCAGGTGTCATAGCCCTTGGGGAAGCCATCGACAAACTCATCGGCGCAGGCCAGATGTGCCGCCTCGCGGACTTCCTCGTCGGTGGCGTTCGGGTCGCCCCAGCGCAGGTTTTCGGCAATGGTGCCGCTAAACAGTACGTTTTTCTGCAGCACCATGGCCACCTGGTGGCGCAGGGCGTCCAAGTCGTAGTTGCGCACGTCCATGCCGCCCACGCGCACGGTGCCCTCGGTGGCGTCGTACAGGCGGGCGATGAGGTTAACGAGCGTGGACTTGGCCGAGCCGGTACCGCCGATGATGCCGATGGTTTCGCCGCTCTTAATGTGCAGGTCGATATCGTCGAGCGCCTGGCGCTTTGCATGCGCGGAATACTTAAAGCTCACGTGGTCAAAGTCGATGGAACCGTCGGCAACCTCGAGCACGGGCTCGGCGGGATCGGCGATCGTGGGCTCGGCGGCCAGCACCTCGGTAATGCGGTGCGCCGATTCGTCGGCCATGGTCACCATGACAAAGATCATCGACAGCTGCATCAGGCTCATGAGGATCGCGAAGCCATAGGTAAAGATCGAGGAGAGCTGGCCCACGTCGAACAGCGTGCCCTGGCTCGTGATGATGAGCTTGGATCCCAGGTAGATGATGACGACAAACGCGCCGTTGACGCAGATGTTCATCATGGGGTTGTTAAAGGCGAGCAGCTTCTCGGCGCGGGTGAAGTCCATCTGGACGTCGCGTGCGGCGGTCGCGAATTTCTCCTTCTCAAAGTCTTCGCGCACGTAGCTCTTAACCACGCGCATGCCGGTGACGTTTTCCTCGACGGACTCGTTAAGGGCATCGTACTTGTGGAACACGCGCGAGAAGATGGGGCGCACCTTAAAGATGATAAAGAACAGCCCAAAGCCCAGCAGCGGAATGATGACCAGGTAGACCATGGCAACGCTGCCGCCCATGATAAACGCCATGGTAAAGGCGAAGATCAATACCAGCGGCGCGCGCACGGCGATACGGATGATCATCATAAAGGCCTGCTGCACGTTGTTGATATCGGTGGTCAGGCGCGTGACGAGCGAGGAGCTCGAGAACTCATCGATGTTGGCAAAGCTGAACGTCTGGATCTTGTAGAACAGGTCGTGACGCAGGTTCTTGGCGAAGCCGCAGCTCGCATGGCTGCAGGTGACGCCGGCGGCGGCACCAAAAGCAAGCGACGTCAGCGCGATGAGCACCAAAAAGCCCGCGGTGGGAAGCATCTCGGCTACGGTGGCGCCGTCTTTGATGGCGTCGATCAGGTTGGCGGTGATAAATGGAATCAGCATCTCGCAGAGCACCTCGCCAAGCACGAGCAATGGCGTGGCAACAGCGACTTTCATATAGTCGCGGATGCTGCCCATGAGGGTTTTAATCATCCAGTTCCTCCCAGGTTACACGGATTTTCTCGAGCATTTCGGCGAGCTGCTCGCGCTCGTCGTGAGTGAGGGCACTAAAGGCCCGTTCTCTAAAGCGGATGCGGGCCGCCTGGTCGATGCGGGCGTTTTCCCGGCCGGTTTCGGTCAGGCGAATGGTGAGCTGCCGTCGATCCTTGGGGTTACGGCTGCGCTCGATGAGACCGTTGACCTCGAGCTTGGACAGGATCTCGGAAAGCGACCCCGGCTTGAGGTCAAAGTGCATGCCGAGTTCCTGCTGCGACATCTCGCCGCCGGGCTGCTTGGCCAGCAGGCAGATGATGGGCGCCTTGCCGGACACGCCTCCGCCATGAAAATGCATGTAATGGCCGCAAAAACCCAGGCCGCTCAGGATGCGCTTGGCGAGTTTGTCTTCGGCACTGACCGCTTCGGGTACATCCGCCGGCTGTGACGGGTCGCCGCCGGGCTCGTGCGAACAAAGGTTAAGAGGTTCATCGCACATGAATTAGTGTTGCTCCTTTCTTTAGTTAGGTAGTGGAATTGTTTTGTGCCTAACCAATCTAGGAGCATGAGAAATGAATGTCAAGGTACCAAACTAGTGGTTACGCGGTTTTGCCAAACCGCGCAACGGCTCGACGCTGCAAACCCGCCAGAGCGGCAATCTGCCTTTCAACTTCGGCGGCATGACCAGAAGGTCAATGCCGCCTTGCTTCAAGGCACCTTGCTCGCTCTGACGGGTTTTCGCTGACTTCGCCAAAACATCGGCGTTGCCCTTGTTGGGATAGTCGTTGGGGACGCTCTTGTTGAGTGATCCGTGGGGGACGGAGGAAAACGAATCATTTTGGGCTGCGGTGACACCCTTTCGAAGTTGCTTTGTCCAAAACTATGCCGGATTACTACGATGAATTCGAAATATCAGACCTCGGCATTGTTTTTCGTAAAATCACAAGCTGTCTACCTGCGGTTTTGCCGGAGTGCAATTCGTTGTGGTTGGAGGCTAACGGTTTATCGTAGTAATCCGGCATAGTTTTGGAATGGTAGTAAATAGATGGCAGCTACTGTGCCGCTACCGCCGCGATTTTGCCTCCCATTTCCGTAACCTTTCCGCAACAATGTGCCCTCCTCGGCGCCTGCGCCCGCTTGCAACGCCCCCTGCGCTACACTTAGTCGCACTATGGCGCCGTCGCGTCGCACCCGACCCAAGGGGGACACTCATGAAGAACACTCAGCTGCTGCTGATCAACGATATGTGCGGCTACGGTAAGGTCGCGCTTTCTGCCATGCTGCCGGTGCTGTCGCACATGGGTTACCGTATCCACAACCTACCGACGGCCCTCGTTTCCGATACGCTCAACTACCCCAAGTTTTACATCCACGACACCACGGAGTACGTGCGTCAGAGTCTTGCCATCTGGGAGGAGCTCGGCTTTGAATTCGACGCCATCTCGACCGGCTTTATCGTGACCGAGGAAGAGGCGCGCATCATCTCGGACTTTTGCCACCGCCGTTCGCAAAAAGGCACCAAGGTGTTCGTCGACCCCATCATGGCCGACAACGGCAGGCTCTACGCCGGCGTGCCCGAATCGACCATCGGCCTTATGCGCAGCCTGGTCGAGTGCGCCGACTACGCGGTGCCCAACTATACCGAGGCGTGTCTGCTCACCGATACGCCTATGGCCGAGCAGATTACGGCCGATGAGGCTCGTGCGCTCGTGGACGCCATGCTCGCGCTGGGCGCCAAGTCGGTGGTCATTACGAGCGCGAAGGTCGACGGGGCGAGTGCCGTCATCGGCTACGACCATGTGGCGGGAGAGTACTTCACGATTCCCTTTGAGCTGATCCCGGTGTATTTCCCGGGCACGGGCGATACGTTCTCGTCGGTGCTCGTGGGTCGCGTTATGGCCGGCTGGAGCCTGCAACGTGCGACGACCGACGCTATGCGTGTGGTGGCCGAGCTTATCGAGCGCAATGCCGACCGAGAGGACAAGTCGGCCGGCCTTCCCATCGAGGCCTGCCTGGATGTGATTGACCATGAGTAACGCCGGCGAGGGCGGCGTCAAGCCTGCGGGCGAGAGCAAGCCGTTCGGTGCGCCGCGGGGCAAGCGTCCGCGTATCCGCGTGAGCTGCGTGGACCAGCTGGGTGCGTGTCGCTGCCACCATGGTCATAAGCCGGGCGATGTCTTTGACTTCGACCGAGACCGCGGCAAGATGTGCGCCATGGCCTGCCATGTGGGCTTTCCCTATATCGATATCCTGCGCTACGGCGGAACCGTGCCTGGCAACGAGCCCGGTACGGCAAAGTTCTGCTGCCCCGAGGTCGATACGCTGAACGTTTGGCTTGCCGAGGTCGTCGACGAGTAGCTGAGCGCAATGTGACAAAGGGACAGTTCTTTTGTCACATTCGCGGGTGGTGTCCCTTCTTTTTGCTTATAATCTCAAATCTCTGCATTTCATCAGATTTTAGGTTCTAAAAATTCTGCGTTTCATCGATAATCAAGCGTATAAAACTTTGCATTTCATTTGATGACACCGAGGGGAGAGCCTATGCTGCGCAGGAAAATAGCGGCAGAGCTGGAGCGTTGGCTGAAGTCTTCCGAGCAAAAGGCCTTGTTCATTACGGGTTCTCGCCAGATTGGCAAAAGCTATTCGATTCGCGCATTTGGCAAAGCCAACCATGCAACCTACATCGAGCTTAACCTCATGGAAAACCGCCAGGCAAAAGATGCTCTTCTCGAGGCGCGGAATGCCGATGATTTCATCAGCAGGGTGACGCTTCTTTCGGGAAAGTCGATTGCGCCAGGCAAAACGCTCGTGTTTATCGATGAGGTCCAAGAGGCCCCCGACATCATGACGATGGCAAAGTTCCTTGTTGAGGACGGGAGGTGCCGCTGGGCGTTTTCGGGGTCAATGCTCGGGACTCAGTTCAAGGGCGTCAGGTCCTATCCCGTGGGGTATGTCCACGAGCTTAGGATGTTCCCGCTCGATTTTGAGGAGTTTTGCTGGGCAACCGGGGTGAGCGAGGGGGCTCGCCAAACGATACGTGACGCGTGTATCAGCGAGAGGCCCGTTCCTGATTACATTCATGACGCGATGATGGCAAACTTCAGGACCTATACCGTTGTCGGCGGAATGCCGGAGGTCGTGCAGCGTTTCCTTGACACGCAGGGCGACCTTGCCTCTGTTCGTCAGCTACAGTCAGAGCTCAACGAACAGTACCGGCGGGATATCTCCAAGTATGCAAGCGGGCGAGCCCTTCAGGTGCAGAGCATTTACGATCAGCTCCCTATTATGCTCGAGGGCGAAAACAAGCGCTTCGTGCTCAATTCCATTGACCCCAAGGCTCACTACGAGAAGTATCAGCGAGATTTTGTATGGCTTGTCGATGCCGGCGTTGCTCTCAAAGCCGATATCGTAACCGAGCCAAAATCGCCCTTGCTCAAGACGGCACGGCCATCGCAGTTCAAGCTATATCAATCGGATACGGGCATGTTGATGGCGCGCTACCCCGTCGGAGTCGCCCAAGCGGCGTATCTTGATAGCAAGGAGCCCAATCTGGGCGGCATTTACGAAAACGTGGTGGCCCAGCAGCTGG
Organism: uncultured Collinsella sp.; assembly: GCA_902490325.1. Lineage (GTDB taxonomy): Bacteria > Actinomycetota > Coriobacteriia > Coriobacteriales > Coriobacteriaceae > Collinsella. The sequence continues at coordinate 12,210 of CABUDJ010000029.1, forward strand.
CTGCCCAAAATCGCCAGCTTTACTACTATCAGACAAAAAAGCGCGGTGAAGTGGACTTTGTGGTCGATGGACCGGATGGGACGGCTGTTCCGATCGAGGTTAAATCGGGCTCCTATTACCACGCGCACGCTGCGCTCGGTCATGTGCTTGATACGGCTGAATATGGCGTAAGGCTCGGGATTGTTTTCTCGAGAGGCAACGTTGAGCGCAACGGAGCGGTTCTCTATTTGCCGCTATATGCGACCTGGGCCCTTTCGGATGTTTTGGGCGACTCCTGCGCCGAGGGGATAAAGCTGGAGGTCAAGCCGGTCTAGGGCTAGTCCCGGATGTGACAAAGGCGTGGCCCGCGACCTCGATTGCCTACAGCTGCTCGAGCATAGCGGTGCAGCCGTCGAGTACGTCGCGGTAGGTGGCATCGAAATTGCCGGTGTACCAGGGGTCGGCCACGTCGCCGGGGCGCTCGGTCCAATCGAGCATGCGCGTAATCTTGCCGTCGGGGTCGTCGCCAAAGATGCGACGCAGGCCACGCGCGTTCTCGTCGTCCATATAGACAATGTGGTCCCAGTCGCCATACTCCGCGCGACGCACCTGACGTGCACGATGTGCGACGACGGGAATCCCGACCTCGCGCAGCTTGGCAACGGTACCGTGGTGTGGCGGGTTGCCGATCTCCTCGGTCGAGGTCGCAGCGGAGTCAATGACAAACTCGCCCGCGCGCCCGGCGCGCCGCACCAGCTCGGTAAACACCGACTCAGCCATCGTCGAGCGACAGATGTTGCCATGGCAGATAAACAGTATGCGTTGCATGAGCGGTTTCCTTTCTAGGCGGTCGTGCAGGGCTTACAGACTGCTCTTGAGGCAGTTTGCTCCAATAAAGCCCGCTGCGTACAAGGGGAGGTGGCGTAGCTCGCGCCCGTCATCGGTTTCGCTGCGGAAAAAATTGTTCTCGGACAAAATGTAGGCATATGGCGATCGGGCTTTGTCCATGAACGACCCGAGGGTTCTCGCGCGCACGTTGCGTGCGGACTTTACCTCGACGGGCACGATTTCCATACGGTCGGTCTGAAGTAGAAAATCGAGCTCGCCGGTCGTCTTCCAAGACGACGGCGGCACCCAGTAATACGTCTGCAAGCTGTTACCCGAAAATGCTTGCATGACCGAGTTTTCCGCCAGGGCGCCTCGGAAGTCGGAAGATAGCGCTATGGCGGAATCTTCTTTGAGGTCGAGCCAGAGCCTCGGGTTGATGCCGAGTTTGTAGAACATGAGGCCGGTATCGAGAAGATAGACCTTAAAGAAACTTCCATCTTCGTCGTCGAAGGGAACGAGGGGAGGCTCGATGCCTTCGGTCAGGTTGTTGACCGATATGATACCGGCGCCTTCGAGCCAGTCGAGCGGCTCGATAAGCTTGGCGCGACGGCCTCCGCGTTCGACCTCGGAGTACTTGAATTTTTTTGTGGACGATCTCAGCAGCTGGGACGGAATGGAGCGCCAGACCTTGCGTGCCGCCACGCCGCTGATCCCGTTTTCGGGGTCGGTCATATCGGCGGTATAGGTCTCGTTGATTTCGCGCTGCTCGACGCGCGCATCCTCGATGGATAACGTCTTGCGATATGCGTTGACGGCGGCGGGCATGCCGCCCACGATCTGGTATCGATGAAACAGGCTGAGCGCGGCTTGGTGCGCGGCGTAGGTCTCGAGCGTGCCGGCGTGGGTACGAATGGCATCGGCCATCTGCTCCTCATCGAGCGCCCAGAGAAACTCCTCGAACGACATAGGATGCATGGTCTCTTGACGAACGCCGCTGGGAAAAGGCAGCTTACGTTTGCGCGTGGCGACGCCGAGCTGACTGCCGGTCGCGCATATGCGCCAGCCCGAACCCGAAAAAAAGCGAAGCGAGTTGAGCGCCCGTTCGCAGAGCTGCACCTCGTCAAACAGGATGAAGGTGGTTTCTTTGCGAATGGGGGCGCGTTTATAGTCTGAAATCCGCGCCACGATGGTGTCAACGTCGTCGGTGGGACAATCGAACAGCGGAGCGATCAGCTCAAGATCGGTCTGAAAGTCGAGTTTGACAAACGCATCGCCGGCGATTCGCCTGCCGATTTCCTCGGCAGCGTACGTTTTGCCTACGCGTCGCGCACCACGGATGAGGAGGGGGCGTGAGGCGTCCTTTGTCGCCCATGATTCGATAACGGACTCGATTGATCTGCGCATGGGGCCGCCTTTCCAATTTCGTGTACTTCAGATACATAGTTTAGTACGATTTCATGTACTTGAAATACACGAAATAATAGAAAAGCGTGTATCTCAAATACACGAAATTGCACTGCTGAAGCTTCCAGGCGGATAAACATACTCATATTGGGCGGTTTTCACCGGTTACTCGCCACCTTGGGCTATGTTTGCCCCTATGCCCGTATTGAGGGCCGTGCTGATTGACGACGGCGCTCCCAGCGAGCCAGCTTAATCGTCACCAGCGCGAGCGTCCAGGCCACAAGCGAGAACGCGGCGCCCACTGCGCCCACGTACGCAATGCCAACTCCGCTTACCACGGCGCCGCCTACCGCGGTGCCAAACGAAATGCCGACGTTAAACGCCATGGGCTCAACCGAACTCGCGAGTACCATCGACTTGGGATGGCGGCTGCGAGCCACGTCCATAAAGTGTGTGATGCATGAGACCGAGAACAGGTACATGAGCATCGCCAGGCTAAAGACAAAGACCAGCGCGAGCGGCATGGCGGCGCCCACGGCAAACAGCCCGAGCAGTGCCGCCGCCTGCAGCACAAACGTAACCAGCAGCGCCTTCATGCCAAAACGCGCATCGATCCATCCGCCCAGGATGTTCGAGATCAGGCAGAACACGCCATAGGCCATAAGTGTGGTGCTCGCCTGAACGGTATCCATGCCCAGCACCTGCTCCAGATAAGGCGTCACGTAGCCGTAGAATACGTAGACCGAGCCCACGCCAAACAAGAAGATGAGCATGCCGGTGATGATACTCGGCTCGCGTAGTAGCCCCGCCTGCTCGCGGAAGGTGGCGGGCTCATCGGTCTGCCCGGCGCGAGGCATAAACGCCACGAGCGCGCTACAGATCAAAACGGCAAAGGTCAGCGTGCCGTACATGGCCACGTGCCAATCGAGTGTGTCGGCCACAAACTTGCCAATCGAGGTCACAAAGACCATCGCCACGGAGAAAGCGCCGTACACCACCGAGATGGCGAGCGAGGTCTGCTGCGGAGACAGCAGCTCGGGGATATACGTCACGCCCACGGCGAGCAGCGCACCCGAGACAGAGCCCAGGACAATGCGTGAGATAAACAGCACCTGGAAGTTGGGAGCCAACGCCATGACCAGGTTGCCGAGCACAAAGACGACGCTATAGCACACGAGCAGCTGGTAGCGGCGGAATCGCCCCGTGCTGAGCGCGAGCACCGGCGTCGCGATAGCGTAGACGAGCGCAAACACGCTGATGAGCTGGCCCGCAGTGGCAAGTGATATGCCGAGTTCCGTTGCCAAGTCGCTTTCGATGCCGATGACCACGAACTCGGAGCAGCCGAGCGAGAATCCCAACAGCACGAGCAGCGCCAGGCAGAGCTTGGTGCGCGCGGGGGAGAGCGCGGCGGCGGTTGACTTGCTTTTAGGCGTGGTTGCGGCGGTCAAGGTTGTCACTCCAATGTCGCATGAATAAGCGGGATTCAATCCCTGCAACTCTAACAGAATGTGACAAAGGGACAGCCCCTTTGTCACATTGCGCTGCCAGCCAGTCGCCCAAACCATCACAACATTCGGCGAAAATCTCGAAATCGAGGAAAAGCGTCGAATGTTGTGATGGTTTTCCTGTCTGTGCCGGCGAGCTCCAGCGCCGTCTGGGGGTATAAGGCTAGCAAGTGTTTATTTGCGAGGCCTAAGGGGCGCCCCGTATGGATATCGATAACTTTGAATGGTGGTATAGCGAGGGCGAGGCTCCGGACGAGGAGTGGGACGAGCCCGCGCCGCGTGACGTGTCGAGCGACGAGGACGAGACCGGCAACGATGCCGCTGTCGAGCCTGACGCCGCCTCCGATGCCGCCGAGCCCCTGACCTTCGAACAAGCTTGGGCCCAGGCCGAGGCAGACGAGGCCAAGGCCGATGCTACGGCCACGCTCGGCGAGCCGGCCGACATGTCGATCTCGCCGGCAAAGACGCCGCAGCCGCGCCACACCATCGATCCCGACAGCACGGCGTCTTTCAGTATTCTCGACGTACCCGCGCAGGGTGCCCAGGCGCCCGCCCCCACGCATCGTCCCAACTTGGCTCGTGAGGAAGACGCGGGCCGCCGCTCGCCACTCGGCCCCATCCTCATCGCCTTTATGGCCGGCGTCATCGCCTGCTCGGCAATCGGCAGCGTCTGGAGCCATGTGGAACGACAGCGCGAAGACGCCGCCAAGGTCGAGATGTCTGTCGAGCAATCGCTCAGCCGCACGCGCTCGGTGCATGTGTCGGTCGAGGTCAAGGACGGTGCGACATGGGATACCGCCCGCGGCGACAGCCAGATGCTCATCCACATCGTGGGCCGCACGCTCAAGGGGCAGGCGGTCGATGAGTATCAATATGTCAACTCTGACGGTGACGGCATCGAGCTCAAGCCCGGAGACTACGAGCTCACGGTCGATGAGGCGCCCGTCGCCACCGACGGCACGCGCTTCCGCGCCTCGAAGCGCATGGTCCCCGTGAGTTTTAACTCGCAGGCGCCCGATACGGTCGACAGCACGCCGCAGGGCGGGTTCGATCTTTACGTGGACGCTCAATAATTGCGTGCCGCCTCTTCCCGCAGCCAAGAGTGGGACAATAGCCCTCGACACTGTTGTTTACTTTTGGAGGAAGTAGCATGTCCACCGTCACCACCATCAAGCGCGGCGGCCTCACCGCCGCCATCGATTCCATGGGCGCCCAGCTCACGAGCCTTGCCCTTAACGGCAACGAGTATCTGTGGCAGGGCGATCCCGCCTTTTGGGGCAAGCACGCGCCCATTCTGTTCCCCATCGTGGGCTCGCTGCGAAACAACACGGCAACGTCTGCGGCCGGCACCTGCGAGATGGCACGCCACGGCATCGCGCGCATCGTCGAGCACAAGCTGGTCGAAGTCTCCGAGGACGGCTCCTCGGTAACCTATGAGATCACCGACACTCCCGAGTCGCTCAAGGCCTTCCCCTTCCACTTTAAGCTCAACATGACCTATGCGCTCACCGGCGACGCCATGCTCACGCAGACCTTTGCCGTCACCAACACCGGCGACGTGGACCTGCCGTTCTCGGTGGGCGGCCACCCTGCGTTTAACGTGCCCGCTCCCGGTGCCGAGGACGAGGCATTCGAGGATTACGAGCTGGCGTTTACCGAGGTTTGGACCAACGAGGCTCCCATCATCACGCCCGATGGTCTCATGACGTTCGAGGGTTCCTACAAGGCCCCCGACAATTCGGACGCTGTGCCCATCACGCATCGCAGCTTCGATAACGATGCCATCATGTTCACCGATACCCCGGGCTCCACGCTCACGCTGCGCGGTCGCAAGTCGGGCCACGGCGTCAAGATCGACTTTGAGGGCTTTAAGTACATCGGCGTGTGGTCTGCCGCCAACGACGCGCCGTTTGTGGCGCTCGAGCCCTGGACCGGCCACACCACCATGGATACCGAGGACGACGTCTTCGAGCACAAGGTCAACACCATCACCTTGGCGCCGGGCGAGACGGACGAGCGCAGCTTTAGCGTTACGCTGCTCTAGGGGTTCCGCACGGAGCGGTCATAACTTGAGCGTGGATGATCTCCCGTTTTGAGCCCGTGTGCGAGCCAAAAGTGGGAGATTTTCCACGCTCATTCCGATGCATGGGTCGGGGCAGCTAATTTGGGACGGGGCTATTTTGACTGCTTTCACATGCAAGCAGTCAAAATAGCCCCGTCCCAAATTAGCTGCCCTTGCATCAATCAGTCATTTTCCAGTTCGTAAACTTGTATGTATGCATACAAGTGGATAGCGGCGTGCGGTATCCTGTTGAGTCGTTAGCATACGATTCAACAGGGAAGGCAGATTATGCATTCTCCCCAACAGCGCGATGCGCAGCGCCAACCGGTGTGCAGCCGTCGCATCTTTCTGGGTAGCGCTCTCGCTGCGAGCGCTACCGTCGTCGCCGGCGCGCTTGCCGGCTGCCAGCGTCCGTCCACGCTGGAAGTTGTTCAGCCCACGACGGGCGGCGGTCGCGACGACCTGTCCGATTCCGTGATCGGCAAGGATAAGATCCGCATCGGCATGGAGGCGGCCTACGCTCCGTACAACTGGCAGGTCTCCGAGGCCAGCGAGTTCACGATCCCCATCGATAACGTGCAGGGCGCCTATGCCGACGGCTACGATGTGCAGATCGCCAAGATCGTCTGCAAGGCTCTCGGCGGCGAGCCCGTCGCCGTCAAGCAGAGCTTCTCGGGCCTTATCGACTCGCTCAACAACGGCCAGATCGACCTCATCATCGCCGGCATGAGCGCCACGCCCGAGCGCGAGGAGTCCGTCGGCTTTTCCGATCCGTACTTCATTGGTTACTTTGGCCTGTTCGTAAAAGAGGGCTCGCCCTACCAAAACGCCACCAAGCTCAGCGACTTCAGCGGTGCCACGGTGCTCGGTCAAAAGGACACCATGCTCGACACTGTCATTGACGAGATCCCGGGCGTTGTGCACAAAAACCCGGTCGATTCGGTCCCCACGGTGTTTTCGAATCTGCTGCAGGGCACGTGCGACGCCGTGACCTACAACACTGAGAACGAGAAGGGCTATATGGCCCAAAACCCGGGTATCGTGCCGATTCAATTTGCCGAGGGCGAGGGTTTCAAGCAGGAGGTCACGGCAAACGTCGGCTGCCGCAAGGGCTCGGACAAGCTGCTTAAACTCATCGACAAGACACTCAAGGGCATTAGCCAAGAGGAGCGCGACCAAATGTGGGACGCGTGCCTCGACCGTCAGCCTGCATAGGGAGGCAGCATGAAAACCATCAATCGCCTGGCCTCCTTTATCAAGGCAGACCACCGTTATGTATACCTGGGCACGAGCGTTATCGCGGCGCTCGGCCTGGCGTTTAGCCAGCGCAACCCCACGCCGCTGAGCTTCTTGGCCCCCACCGGTATCTTCCAGGACTGCCTCTGGGCAATTCTTTGGGCCTGGATTATCGTGTCGGCGGCGGCGCTCGTCACCAAGCTCATGCACTGGAACGACTATCGCGAAACGTCGCCGTTTGCTTCCGAGCGCTTCCGTCGCGGCGCGCGCTTGGGCAGCTATGTCGTGGTCGCCATCGCGGCGATCTTCTTTATCGACCGTTGCGTCATGTCGTTTATCGATCTGGTGCAGGTGAGCATTGTCTCGGATTCCAACCCCAGCGACTTTTTGTCGAGCTTGGTCTACATGACCTACAAGAGCGGCGACTTCTTCATCCGTGGCATCGAGATCACCATCGCACTTGCGACCTTCGGCACCGTCATCGCATTCTTTCTGGCGCTGCTCCTTGTGTTTTTGCGCATTCAGACGTTCGACCGCGTGGATAACGACCTCACACGCTTCTTTAAGAGCATCGGCCGCGGCTTTGCGACCGTCTACTCCACCATCGTGCGCGGCACGCCCATGATGGTCCAGGGTCTGCTCATCTATTACGCGGGCTTCACCGTTTTGCGCGGCATGGGCTTCGAGACTGCCCAGGCCAACCAGATTTGGAGTACCTTCACCGCCGGCCTCGTCACCATTTCGCTCAACTCCACCGCCTACATGATGGAGGTCCTGCGCGGCGGCATCGAGTCCATCGATCCCGGCCAGGCCGAGGCAGCGCGCTCGCTGGGTCTGTCGCAGTGGCAGGCTATGCGCAAGGTCGTGTTCCCTCAGGGCATTAAAAACGCGATTCCGGCGCTCACCAACGAGCTCATCATCAACATCAAGGATTCGTCGGTGCTCTCGGTCATCGGCGTGTTCGACCTTATGTACGCCACCACCACCGTCGCCGGCGTGTACTATCGCCAGATGGAGGTCTACTGCGTGGCACTCGTGGTCTATCTGATCCTGACGCTCGTGGCGAGCCGCCTGCTCGAGGCCTTTGGCAAAAAGCTCGGCGCCGCGGCCCCGGCCACGCTGCCCAGCTCCAACTAGGCTCAAGACGAGGAGAATCATCATGGCAGATACCGCCACTACCGGCGCCGCGGCCGCCGCACAAAATCAAGAGCCGCTCATCCGCGTCGAGGGTCTGCGCAAGAGCTTCGGCTCGCTCGAGGTGCTCAAGGGCATCGACCTTGCCGTCAATCCCGGCGAGGTTGTCACCATCATCGGTGCTTCGGGCTCGGGCAAGTCGACCTTCCTGCGTTGCCTCAACCTGCTCGAGACTCCGGACGCGGGCCACATCTGGTTCCACGGCCAGGACCTCACGGCCGAGCGCTGCAACATCAATAAACTCCGCGAGGACATCGGCATGGTGTTCCAGGGTTTTAACCTGTTCAACAACATGGACGTGCTCGACAACTGCACGCTCGCGCCCGTCACGCTCAAAAAGATGAGCAAGGCCGAGGCCGAAAAGGTCGCGTTGGAGCACCTGACGAGCGTGGGGCTCGAGAAGTTCGCGCATGCCGCTGTGGGTCGCCTGTCCGGCGGTCAAAAGCAGCGCGTGGCCATCGCCCGCGCCCTGTGCATGAATCCGCAGATTATGCTGTTCGATGAGCCGACCTCCGCGCTCGACCCCGAGATCGTGGGCGAGGTGCTCGACGTTATGCGCAAACTCGCCGCCGACGGCATGACCATGGTCGTCGTTACCCACGAGATGGCCTTCGCGCGCACCGTGTCCGACCGTGTGGTCTTTATGGACCAGGGCGTGGTGCTCGAGGACGCCGCGCCGGCCGAACTCTTCGGCAACCCCAAACACCAGCGCACCCGCGAGTTCCTCTCGCGTTATCTCAACGACAAATAATGCAAGCGAACGTGGCAAAGGGACCGCCTCTTTGCCACGTTATTTTTGGAGGAAGGCATGGCCGAGGTTTGGCGCTTCTTTGCGCACGAGGATGATTTTGCCGATATCGATGAGGTCGGCGCGTGCGAGCGCCTGGGCCGCGTGCTGTCGTTTCCGACGATTTCGAGCATGGATGCCCAGACGGTGGACTGGCAGGCGTTTGACGACCTGCGCGCCTATATGCAGCAGGGCTGGCCGCGCGTGTTTGCGACGGGCGAGGTCGAGCTCATCGACCATTCGCTGCTCGTGACGCTTGCCGGTACCGACCCCGCCCTCAAGCCGGTCATGCTCATGGGCCACATGGACGTGGTTCCCGTGGTGCCGGGCACCGAGACGGACTGGACGCACGATCCCTTTAGCGGGCACGTGGACGACACCTATATTTGGGGTCGCGGCGCCATCGATATGAAAGACCAGGTTGCGGGCATCTTGGAGGCCGTTGAGTATGCGCTGGCGCACGGCTGGCAACACGAACGAACGCTGCTGCTGGCCTTTGGCCAGGATGAGGAGACCACGCAGTACGGCGCGGGTGCCATTGGTCGCGCGCTCGAGGAGCGTGGCGTTGAGCTTGAGTACCTGATCGACGAGGGCGACTATCGTATCGTTGCGGCTGCCGAGTACAGCGCAGGTGAGGGTTGGCTTATGCATGCCGATCTTGCCGAGAAGGGCTATGCCGATATCGTGCTCAGGACGAAGAGCGAAGGCGGGCATTCTTCCAACCCTTACGGCGGCACGTCGCTCGAAGTGCTCAGCCGCGCTATTGCCGCGATTTGCGATATCGAGTGGCCGGCGCGTGTGACCGACCTGCTTGCCGCGCAGCTCGTCGAGCTGGGGCTTTATACCGCAGACGAGATTGCTGCCAGCAAGGATGCCATCGTGCGCGACTGCCTCGCCAGCAAAAAGCTGTACCCGCTTGTAACCACCACCTGCGCGCCCACGCAAATCGAAGGCGGCAGTACCGGTGCCAACGTAATGCCGCAGGATATGTGGGCCAACATCAACTTCCGTATGCTCGAGGGCACGAGCGTGGCCGACGTCGTGGCGCGCTGCCGTGAGGCGGTTGCCGCGGCGGGGCTTGCCAGCCGCGTTGAGGTCGAGCTCGGCCCCGGCAGCTCCGAACCCTCGCCGTCCCCGCGCATTGGCGGCCCTGGCCTCGAAGCGGTTCGCTCCGTTGTCGCCCGCTATTTCCGTGATTCAAAGGGGGCGGAGGAAAACGGATCATCCGAGCCGTTGGCGATCGTTCCGTCTACTGTTATCGGTGCGACCGACGCCGCCAACTACCAGCGCATTTGTCCTGAGTGCATCCGCTTCTCGGCCTTTGTGGTGGACGATGACGAGTGCGACCGCGGTGTCCACGGCACCAACGAACGCATCACCCGCCGAGCCTACCTCCAGGGCATCCGCTTCCTCATTGCTCTGCTCCAGACGCTCTAACCAAAAAGCAAGCCTTTGGTGCAATGGGGTCAGGTTTGTTCGCACCACGTTGGTGCAAACAAACCTGACCCCATTGGGTTGATTTCCGATCTCAGCCGAACACATTGAGCGGATAGGCCATTCCCGCAGCTAGCCGAACGCCCCCGGTGCCCCTCCCAGGCCCCGGGGGCGGCATTTTCCCAGTTGATGGAACGGTGGAGATGTGTTTCGATGGGTCCGGTGGCCATGCTCCGCCCGCCGCCC
>CABUDJ010000030.1 GCA_902490325.1 uncultured Collinsella sp.
TCCCGCCTCGTCCGCCGACGTCATGCGGCGCCAAGCCGCACTTCAAAGGGTTTGTCCCTTTGGTGAAGCGTTGACGGGAGAGGGCCCGTTTCCGGTGTAGGCCGGCGCTTCGCACTCCGCCATGTCAGAGGTGTCAAACCCCGCCCCTGATGTTGAAGGGAGCATTTATGCTTCTGGTCGCTAACGGTTCCGTCTTTACCCGCAATGCTCAGGCCCCGTTCATTCCAAACGGTGCGGTCGCCATTGACGGAGATACGATCGTCGAAGTAGGTCCCGAGTGCGAGCTCAAGGCCAAGTACCCGGATGCCGAGTACGTCGATGCCCAGGGCAACCTCATCATGCCCGGACTCATCAACTGCCACACCCACATCTACTCGGGTCTGGCCCGCGGCCTTGCCATTAAGGGCTGCAACCCCACCAACTTCCTGGAGAATCTTGAGCAGCAGTGGTGGAAGATCGACGACAATCTGACGCTCGACGGCACCAAGGCAAGCGCCTATGCCACGATTCTGGACTCCATTCGCGATGGTGTCACCACGATCTTCGACCACCACGCGAGCTTCTGCGAGATCCCGGGAAGCCTCTTTACCATTAAGGATGCAGCTCAGGAGCTGGGCATGCGTTCGTGCCTGTGCTACGAGGTCTCCGATCGCCGCGGCCAGGAAAAATGCAACCAGGCCATTGCCGAGAACGCCGAATTTGCCCAGTGGGCCGCCAAGGAGCGTCGCGATAACGACAACCATATGATCGCCGCCATGTTTGGCGGACATGCCACCTTTACGCTTTCGGACGAGACCATGGATAAGATGGCCGAGGCCAACAACGGCCTGACCGGCTTCCACATCCATGTGTGCGAGGGCATGAACGACGTGTGGGATTCCCGCCTCAACCGCGGCGGCATCAGCCCCGTCGAGCGCCTGCTGCAGCACAACCTGCTGGGTCCCGACACCATGCTGGGCCACTGCATCCACGTGACGCCTGCCGAGATGGATATCGTCAAGGAGTCCGGCACCTGGCTCGTCAACAACCCCGAATCCAATATGGGCAACGCCGTGGGCTGCGCCCCCGTGCTCGAGTTCTTCCGCCGCGGTATTCCCGTGTGCATGGGCACCGATGCCTACACCCACGATATGCTCGAGAGCCTTAAGGTCTTCCTGATCATTCAGCGCCACAACGCCGCCATGCCCAACGTGGGCTGGTGCGAGGCCATGACCATGCTGTTCGAGAACAACGCCAAGATGGCGAGCAAGTACTTCGATCGCAAGCTCGGCGTGCTCGAGGCCGGCGCTGCCGCCGACGTCATCGTCATGGACTACAAGCCCTTTACGCCGCTGAGCGAGGAGAACATCGACGGCCACATGCTCTTTGGCATGATGGGTAAAAACTGCCGCACCACCATCATCAACGGCCGCGTCCTGTACAAGGATCGCGAGTTCGTTGGCATTGATGAGGACAAGATCAACGCGTGGACCATGGCTGAGTCCAAGAAGCTCTGGAGCACGCTCAACGATCGCACCTACTAATTCACAAGTAGATTCACGCGCGTCGGATGTTTCGCCGCATCCGGCGCGCGTATAGGCGACCTCCGCGGGGTCGCCGGCGCTGTGCTAGCGCTACACCGTATTTGCGCCCGCCGCGCGGTCTCGCCGGGCGTTACAGAGAGGAGCTCACTATGAGCGACATCATGAGGCCGATCCCGTTTTCGCAGCTGATGAACTGGATCATCGAGGAGCACAAGACCCAGGGCGCCGTCTTTGGCGTGCGCAAGATGGTCGCGACCAACCAGGAGGGCGCGCTTCCCATTTTTGACGAGCGCATCGAGACTCCGTTTGGCCCGGCCGCCGGTCCCAATACGCAGCTGGCCCAGAACATCGTGGCATCCTACGTGGCCGGCTCCCGCTTCTTTGAGCTCAAGACCGTTCAGGTTATGGATGGCGAGGAGCTCTCCAAGTGTGTGAACAAACCCTGCATTGTGGCGCAGGACGAGTGCTACAACTGCGAGTGGTCGACCGAGCTCGAGGTTCCGCAGGCCTTTGCCGAGTACGTGAAGGCATGGTTCGCCTGCCACCTGATTGCCCGCGAGTACGGTCTGGGCAGCCCGGACGGCTTTGTCTTCAACATGTCCGTGGGTTATGACCTGGAAGGCATCAAGAGCCCCAAGGTCGACGCCTACATCGAGGGCATGAAAGACGCCAGCGGCTCCGAGGTTTGGAACGAGTGCCGCGCATGGGCGCTCGCCAACCTGGACAAGTTTGAGCATGTCGACGCCGCGTTTGTCGAGTCCATCCCGGCGCGCGTCTCCAACTCCATTACCGAGTCCACGCTGCATGGCTGCCCGCCGGCGGAGATCGAGCGCATCGCGACCTATCTGATCACCGAGAAGGGCCTCAATACCTACATCAAGTGCAACCCCACGCTGTTGGGCTATGAGTTTGCACGTCAGCGCCTCAACGAGCTGGGCTTTGACTACATCGTCTTCGACGATACGCACTTCCGCGAGGACCTGCAGTGGGCCGATGCCGTGCCCATGTTCGAGCGCCTGATTGCCCTGTGCGCCGAGCGCGGCCTGGAGTTTGGCGTCAAGCTGACCAACACCTTCCCCGTCGACGTGACGAGGAACGAGCTGCCTTCCACCGAGATGTACATGTCCGGCCGTTCGCTGTTCTCGCTGACCATCGAGGCCGCCCGTCGCATTACCGAGCAGTTCGATGGCAAGCTGCGCATCAGCTACTCCGGCGGCGCCACAGTCTACAACATTCGCGCCTTGTATGACGCCGGCATTTGGCCCGTTACCCTGGCGACCGACGTGCTCAAGCCCGGTGGCTACGAGCGCTTTAGCCAGATGGCCGGCGAGTTTACCGACCTGGATGGCAAGCCGTTCGCGGGCGTCTCTCTCGAGGCCGTGACTGCGATCCAGGCCGACTCGCTCACCAACCCGCTCTACAAGAAGCCGCTGCGTCCGCTGCCCGACCGCAAGGTTGCCGGCAAGAGTCCGCTTTCCGACTGCTTTACCACGCCGTGCCGCACGAGCTGCCCCATCCAGCAGGACATTCCTGCCTACCTGGCGGCTGTTGACGAGGGCCGCTACGAGGACGCGCTCAACATTATCATCGAGCGCAACGCCCTGCCGTTCATTACCGGCACCATCTGCCCGCATCCCTGCGGCCGTGCCTGCGAGCGTGCATTTTACGAGCCCGAGGGCGCCCAGATTCGCGCCAGCAAGCTCAAGGCCGCCCGCGAGGCCATGACCGCCGTGCTGCCCAAGCTGCGCGCCCAGGCCATCGCCAACGACGGCGAGCGCAACGTTGCCGTTATCGGCGGCGGCCCGGCCGGCCTGGCGACGGCATTCTTCCTGACGCGCGCCGGCGTGCCCGTCACCATCTTCGAGGCCCGCGACTCGCTCGGCGGCGTGGTCCGTCACGTGATCCCCGAGTTCCGTATCGCCAGCGACGATATCTCCCACGATGCCGAGCTCTGCCTGGCCTTTGGCGCCAAGGTGCAGCTCAACGCCCGCGTGGAGTCCATCGACGAGCTCAAGGCCCAGGGCTTTACTGACGTGGTCGTGGCTACCGGTGCCTGGATGCCCGGCTCTGCAGGTTTGCGCGAGGGCGCCGAGCTCGACGTGCTTGAGTTCCTCGAGGCCGCCAAGAAGGGCGAGAAGCTCGAGCTGGGCGAGGACGTCGTGGTCATTGGCGCCGGCAACACCGCCATGGACGCGGCTCGCGTGGCCAAGCGCCTGGCTGGCGTGAAGAACGTGCGCCTGGTGTATCGTCGCACCAAGAAGCAGATGCCCGCCGACGAGGAAGAGCTCGATCTTGCTCTTGCCGACGGCGTTGAGTTCTGCGAGCTGCTGGCGCCCAAGGCACTCAACGGCGCCGTGCTGACCTGCGACGTCATGGAGCTCGGCGAGCCGGATGCAAGCGGCCGTCGCAGCCCTGTTGCCACGGGCGAGACCGTCGAGCTGCCTGCCACCACGGTGATCTGCGCCGTGGGCGAGGGCATCGATGCCAGCCTGTACGACGCCGCGGGCGTCGAGCACGACCGTCGCGGCCGTCTTGCCGCCACCTCCACCGGTGTTGAGGGCGTCTGGGCTGCGGGCGACTGCCGTCGCGGTCCTGCCACCGTGGTTGAGGCTATTGCCGACGCCGCCGAGGTCGCCCGCGCCATCGCCGGCGTGGACTTTAACAAGTACGCCGACTGCAACGAGCAGGCTGGCCGCGAGGACACCTGCTACGAGCGCAAGGGGTCGCTGTGCCGCGACAAGCGCAACTGCACCAAGACCCGCTGCCTGGGCTGCGGCTCGGTGTGCGAGGTCTGCTGCGACGTGTGCCCCAACCGCGCCAACGTTGCCATTAAGGTGCCGGGCCTGGCCAAGCATCAGGTCGTTCATGTCGATGGCATGTGCAACGAGTGCGGCAACTGCGCCGTGTTCTGCCCCTACCAGGAGGGTCGTCCTTACAAGGACAAGCTCACCCTGTTCTGGAGCGAGGAGGACATGGAGAACTCCGAGAACGAGGGCTTCCTGGCCGTGGACGAGGATCACTTTATGGTCCGCGTCGCCGGCACGGTCCGCACCGTCTCGGTCGATGCCGTCAACACCGGTCTTCCCGAGGCCGTCCGCCTGACCATCAGGGCTGTGCGCGACAACTATTCGTACCTTCTTAAGAAATAGGCGAGTCTCTTATGGCCAAATCCATTCAACATAACGTGGCCTACGTTGC
Organism: uncultured Collinsella sp.; assembly: GCA_902490325.1. GTDB lineage: Bacteria > Actinomycetota > Coriobacteriia > Coriobacteriales > Coriobacteriaceae > Collinsella. The sequence continues at coordinate 4,722 of CABUDJ010000030.1, forward strand.
CTGCGGAAGCGGCTGTGCTTCCGCAGGCGGCGACGCCCGCTGCAGCGAAGGCTGCATTGGCTGTGGTGCCTGTGTCGCGGCCTGCCCCCACGGTGCCATTGCGCTGGTCGATGGCATCGCCCGCGTGGATCGCTCCAAGTGCACGGGCTGTGGCCTGTGCGGCATGGCGTGCCCGCAGCGCGTGATTGCCTTCGTTCCCGGCTACCAGAACATTCTGGTGCGCTGCAACAACACCGATAAGGGCGCCATCGCTCGCAAGATCTGCGACACGAGCTGCATCGGTTGCGGCATGTGCGCTAAAAAGTGCCCTGCCGGCGCTATCCGCATCGAGGACAACTGCGCCCATATCGACGGCGTGGACTGCCTGTCGTGCGGCATGTGCGCCGTCGTCTGCCCGCATGGCGCCATCCACGACCGCACCGGCATCGCCGCCGGCGTGTAGAAGGGAATCACCATGGCACAGGAATTCACTTTTACCGTTAACGGCGTCGAGCGCACGACGACGGAGAATAAACCGCTGCTGCGCTACCTGCGCGACGACCTGCATATCCATTCCGCCAAGGATGGCTGCTCCGAAGGCGCTTGCGGCACCTGCACCATCCATGTGGACGGTGCGGCCGTCAAGGCGTGCGTACTGACCACCGCTCTTGCCGCCGGTCGCAACATCGTGACCGTCGAGGGCCTGCCCGAGGACGTGCGCGAGGCCTTTGTGTACGCCTTTGGTGCCGTGGGCGCCGTGCAGTGCGGTTTTTGCATCCCCGGCATGGTCATGGCGGGCGCGGCGCTCATCGCTGAGGACCCCGAGCCCACCGAGGAGCAGATCAAGTACGCCATTCGCGGTAACGTCTGCCGCTGCACCGGCTACAAGAAGATCATCGAGGGCATTTCGCTGGCAGCTGCGGTGCTCCGCGGCGAAAAGCAGATCGACGAGGACCTGGAGCGCGGCGACGACTACGGTGTGGGCAAGCGCGCCTTCCGCATCGACGTGCGCAAGAAGGTGCTCGGCGAGGGCAAGTATCCCGACGACATCGACGAGCTCGATCAGCCGGGCCTGACCTATGCTAGCGCCGTGCGCTCCAAGTATCCGCGCGCCCGCGTGCTCTCCATTGATACCTCCAAGGCCGAGGCCCTGCCCGGTGTGGTGGGCATCCTGCGCGCCGAGGACGTGCCGGTCAACCAGGTCGGCCACCTTATCCAGGACTGGGATGTCATGATCGCCCAGGGCGATATCACCCGCTGCGTGGGTGACGCCATCGTGCTGGTGGTTGCCGAGGACGAGGCGACGCTCGAGAAGGCTAAGAAGCTCGTAAAGATTGATTACGAGCCGCTGGAGCCCGTGCGCAACATTGTCGAGGCTAGGGCTGCCGACGCCCCGCGCCTGCATGACAGTTTCTTTGCCTTTGGCAACACGGTGGAACTCAAGGACAACGTGTGCCAGAGCCGTCACGTGACGCGCGGCGACGCCGCCAAGGCACTAGCGGAGAGCGCGTTCACCGTGACGCAGCGCTTTACCACGCCCTTTACCGAGCATGCCTTCTTGGAGCCCGAGTGCGCCGTCGCCTTCCCGTACAAGAACGGCGTCAAGGTGCAGTCGACCGACCAGGGTGCCTACGATACGCGCAAAGAGTGCGCCCACATGTTTGGCTGGGACAACGAGCCCGAGCGTGTGGTTGTCGAGACCATGCTTGTGGGCGGCGGTTTTGGCGGCAAGGAGGACGTTTCGATCCAGCACCTGGCCGCGCTTGCTGCCTATAAGCTCCAGCGTCCTGTGAAGTGCAAGCTCACACGTGCCGAGTCGCTCGCGTTCCATCCCAAGCGCCACGCCATGGACGGCACCTTTACGCTGGGCTGCGACGCCGAGGGCAACTTTACCGGTCTGGACTGCGAGATCAACTTTGACACCGGCGCCTACGCGTCGCTGTGCGGCCCGGTGCTCGAGCGCGCCTGCACGCATGCCGTCGGCCCCTACAAGTACCAGAACACCGACATTCGCGGTTTTGGCTACTACACCAACAACCCGCCCGCCGGCGCGTACCGCGGCTTTGGCGTTTGCCAGTCCGAGTTTGCGCTCGAGAGCCTGATCGACCTGCTGGCAGAGAAGGTCGGCCTGGATCCGTGGGAGATTCGTTACCGTAATGCCATCGAGCCGGGTGAGGTTTTGCCCAACGGCCAGATCGCCGATTGCTCCACGGCGCTGAAGGAGACGCTGCTCGAGGTCAAGGATGCCTACTATGCGCATCCCGGACACGCCGGTATCGCCTGCGCCATGAAGAACGCCGGCGTGGGCGTGGGCCTGCCCGATGCCGGCCGCTGCAAGATCCGCATCGAGAACGGCGTGGCCGTGGTCTATGCCGCCACGTCCGACATCGGCCAGGGCTGCAACACCGTCTTTTTGCAGGACGTTGCCGAGGCATGCGGCCTGCCGCTGAGCTGCATCGCCAACGGCGAGTGCTCCACCGAGAACGCTCCCGACTCCGGCACCACGTCTGGTTCGCGTCAGACGGTCGTGACCGGCGAGGCCGTGCGCGGCGCCGCCTTCCTGCTGCGCGATGCCATGCTTGACATCGAGGCCGGCAAGCCCGCGCCCGATGCTCCCGTGAGTGCGCATGGCGACGGCGTCAAGATCGAGTACGACGACGGTCACGCCTATCAGCTGCGTACACAGGAACTCGTCGCCGGCCAGGGTATGCATCCTCAGGATTCCGCGGCCGCCATCAAGGCACTCGAGGGATGCGAGTTTGGCTACGTGTACCTGGAGCCGACCGACAAACTGGGTGCGGATGTTCCCAACCCCAAGAGCCACATCTGCTACGGCTTTGCCACGCATGTGGTCATTTTGGATGATGACGGCCGCGTGAGCGAGGTCTATGCCGCGCACGATTCCGGCAAGGTGGTCAACCCCATCTCCATCCAGGGTCAGATCGAAGGCGGCGTGCTCATGGGTATGGGCTATGCGCTTACTGAGGACTGGCCGCTCAAGGACTGCGTGCCCCAGGCAAGGTACGGTACGCTCGGGTTGTTCCGTGCACCCGAGATCCCGGATATCCATGCCATCTACGTGGAGAAGGACGAGCTGCTGCCCGTGGCATACGGCGGCAAGGGCATCGGCGAGATCGCAACGATTCCCACGGCGCCCGCCGTACAGAACGCCTATCGCGCATTTGACGGCAAGCTGCGTCCCGATCTGCCCATGGTGGATACGCCCTACAGCCGCGTTCGCAACCGCGGGTAGGGTGGGGCGCGGACGACCATTGCTGATGGGCTGTTCGCGCTCAACATCAACTGTATATGCTGCGCCTTTGGCCCCGGCCCCATCGCGAGCCGGAGCCTTTTGTTTGGAGCGGAAACTGTGACCCGGAATTGCCACTCGGAATGGGACGTGCTTTCCGGATGGCATGCTTGGCGGAAACTACGGCCCAGTTTTTGGCTCCAGAACGGGATACAGTTTCCGGAACGGTCCACGTGCGGGGGTGTACCGCCCCTTTTCGTGCTCCGCTTGTCGAATTAAGTTATAGCTAGCTATATTATAGGAAGGTATAATATAGCTAGCTATAACGTAAAGGAAGGATGGTCTATGTTTGTCGGAAGAACAGCGGAAATGTCCGAGCTCAATCGACTGTATGGCACGGACTCCTTTGAGATGCCTGTGATTTACGGCCGCCGTCGTGTGGGTAAAACGCGCCTTATCACAGAGTTCATCCAAGGCAAGAAGGCTATTTACTTTCAAGCTCGTCGTACCAATGCGGAGGCAAACCTGCACGGCTTTAGCCAGGCGATACTTGCAGGCTCGGTTGGTGCTGCAGGCGTGTCGTTTCGTAGTTTTGACGAAGCGTTCGATGCATTGGCCACCATGGCTCGCACGGAACGTTTGGTTGTCGTGATTGACGAGTATCCCTATCTCGCCCAATCGAATTCCGAAATCAGCTCGTTGCTGCAAGACAAGATCGACCACTTATACAAAGAGACCAGGCTAATGCTGATCCTATGCGGCTCGTCTCTTTCGTTTATGGAGGAACAGGTGTTGGGCTACGAGAGCCCACTATACGGTAGGCGTACGGCCCAGTTTAAGATTATGCCGCTCGATTTTACGACGACCCTCGGGTTGTGGCAGAGCATGGGTCGCGAAGACGCTGCAGTTTGCTATGGCATGACGGGCGGCATTCCTGCATATATCGAGAAAGTCGATCCTGCCGTATCGCTCGAGGACAACATCAAACGTCTTTTTCTTACTCCTACGGGCTATCTCTTTGAGGAGCCGAGTAACCTGCTGTTGCAAGAGTGCCGCAATCCCGAGCAATATGATGCGATTGTGCAAGCAATTGCTCAGGGGCGCTCGAGGATCTCGGAGATTGCGAGCTCTACGGGAATCCCTGCGAGCAACGTAAAGAGCTATGTGGATAAGCTGGCGTCGCTTGGGATTGTCGAGCGCGAGCTGCCCCTAAACGAGACGAGCAATAAGCGAGCCGTGTATCTGCTGAGCGACCAGATGTTTAGGTTCTGGTACAAGTTTGTTCCGCAGAACATCGGGCTGATTCAAAACGACATGGCCGAGATGGCGTATAAGCGCATTGAGCCGCACGTATCGGATTACATGGGTACGGTCTTTGAGCTTATATGCAGACAATACGTGTACGAACTCGCGCGCGCGGGCCGGCTCGACGTGGTTCCGGCGAGCGTCGGGCGCTGGTGGGGGACGGATAATCGCACGCATACGCAGGAAGAAATCGACTTAATTGTTGACGATGGCGAGGGCACTGCTCTGTTTGCGGAGTGCAAATGGCGCAATGAACCGGTGGGCGAAGACGTGCTGCAAAAGCTCGTGCACCGAAGCGAGCTCTTTAGACGGCAACGAAAAAGCTATGCACTATTCTCAAAAAGCGGCTTTACGCAGGGATGTCGGGATGCCGCGGAGAGCAGGGGAGACGTCAAGCTGATCTCGTTTGCCGAGATGTGCGAGCGGAGATAACCAAGCGCGCTCTGATGTGATGCTCGGAATGGGACGCGCTTTCCCTTTGGCGGAAAGCGCGTCCCAGATTTCGGCCTCAGAGTGGGACGCATTTTCCGGTAGAGGCCTGGAGCGGAAAGCACGTCCCAGAATCCGGGCAATTCGCTGGTCCGGTGGTTGAGCAAGCGCCGCGCCAAGGATGCCGAGCGTAAAACCTACAATGAAAACGGCGTAAAAACTGCATTGAGAATGGCGTAATTTCGCAGGATGACGTCGCCCGCTGGTGCTGCAGGAGCGGTGACCTGCAAACCTTGGGTTTTCGGACGAGCTTGCGCGAGAGAGCAGGCCAGTATGTGCGCTCGAAGGCCCGCGTTCGCGTGCGCCCCAAGCGCTACTTCTGTGACCCGTCACTTGCGGCGGCGTTGCTGGGGGCTACCCCTGAGCGGCTGCTTGGCGATATGCAAACGCTGGGGATGCTCTTTGAGAATCTCATCCTGCGCGACGTGCGCGTGTTCCTTTCCACCTACGGCGGTGTCGACAACAGTGTTCATTATTTCCGAGATGAGAAGGGCCTTGAGGTCGATCTGATCGTTGAGCACGACGGGCGTTGGGGAGGCGGCGGCGTCGACAGTTCGATAACGCCACCGCTCTGTTTCTAAATCATTGCAATCCCGCGCACGGCACTCAGCAGCTCGTACTCCCTTTGACTCCACTGGCGCAGCTCGGCAGCCTCGACGGCGTCGTGGCACAGATCCAAAAACACCTCGGCGCCCTCGCAGAAGCACTCGCGGGCAAAGGCGCCGGATCCGTCCGCAACGCACACGCTGTCGGCGAAGAGCATCCATCTGGACGGCTCACGAGGGTCATCTCCGAGCAGCTTGATCTGCAGCACGTGCGGGTCGCCGGCGGCGCAGAGCTCTTCCTCGAGCACCTGCACGGTAAAGCGCATCTGGTGGGAGAGGCTGTTCTTGACCATGGCCGAGGCATAGCCGCTCGGCTCGTCCAGAAGATGCATTCGTTTTGGCTTGGCTGCCAGGTTGTGGAAGTTGCGCTCACTGCGCACGGAGAAATTGTCCATACGGACTCCTTTCATCGATGTTGGCAGGGCCACCGTGCCTCTTGGCCGGTTGGCGTCGGGATCGTGGAGCCAACTCTCTACCCCGACTCTGGATAAAACGCGCCCGCTGCTTGCGGGCAAGAGGAAGTCTATCAGCGTGTACGGACGGAAATCAAACGCCGCCTGCGAAATGACGCGTGAACGGCGTTAGTTTCCCAAGTGATTATTCGGCTTTCATCCGGAAAAGTGTCGAAATAGGCACCTTAAAACTTCGGAAAAGTGTCAAATTCGATAGGCAAATTATCCGGAAAAGTGTAGCTGGATGCCAAAACAGCACTTAGAAGCCGGTGCTGGATGCGGGATCCTGTGGTCGCCTTCAGCCCTCGCTACTCGTCGTCCTCGTCGTTGGGGTCGCCCTTGAGGGTGTTGATGTCCAGGTACTGGTTATCGTCCTCTTTTTGCTGGGTTTCCGACTCCGCTTGGGTGGGGCCGCGGAACAGCTGGAATCCCTCAAACGCAATGACACCGAGCAGGGCAATGACAATGGCGATAAAGGCAACCTTGACTGCCTGCGGAAATTCCGAGAAACGCAGCGCCTTTTCCTTGGCGTAATAATCGGCGAAGCGCTCTTCGCCCGTGCTTTTGGTATACGCCGGCGCGGACGCGGCCTCCGGGTCATATTCCGGTGCAGGCGTGGCAGCGTACGGATCGTTGAGATAATCGCTCGATGCGGTGCCATAACCCTCGGTCTCGATGCGACCATTGCCAGCATAGTCATCGGAATAATCGGAATATGCTGCACCGCCCTCATAGTCCACGGCGCTCGTGTTGGTGGCAAAAAGCGGGTTAACTGGAACGTCGAGCGCCGGCATGCCGGTAGAGGTCTCATCCAGATCGGCTGTGGCCCAGGAATCGTAGGCAACCTGATGGGCAACGGGCTCGTCGAGCCTTGCGATCGGAGGCTTGCGTGCCGCAGGAACAGGCAACTGCTGGGCGCTGTACATAACGGTGCTGTCGGCCGATTTGCCCTGCGTCGCTGCAGCGAGAAATGCCGCGGTCTCGGACGGGTCGCTTGCGGGGCGGGGAGCGGTCGTGGGCGCCGAAGTGGGTGCGGGCGTAGGCGCGGGCGTCGAAACAGCCAACTGCGCAGGAGTCGGCGCAGATGCGGTCTTAGGCGCAAGTGCGGGATTGGGGTTTGACGGGCGAGTCCCGCCGCCCATGAGTTCGTCGGCGGTCCACGGGCGATCATTCATCACGTCGTCAAGGCTCAGCGAAAACAGGTCGTCTTCACTCTCATCGAACATGCGGTGCACATGTCCACCAATTGCCGGAATCAATCCGCGACCGGTGCATGATGCCTTGCTCAACGCCATTCTGTTCCATCCTTTCGAAATATTAATGACATCGATTATATGGAACTTCCCAAGCGGCTCGGTCTTGGATTCGTGCTTTCCAGAACTCGCGCCCAAAAGGGGAGGGTCAATCCGGGCGAGTGCCTACTTGTCGCCGGCCGCCGCCTTGGCCTCATTGAGGTAGCTATAGAAGCTGTATTTGGAGATGCCAAAGAACTCGCAGGCGCGCTCGCTCGACTTGGAAATGAGGAAGGCGCCGCGACGGTCGAGGTAGCCAATGGCACGAATGCGCTCGTCTTTGGTCATGAGTGCCGCGGGCTTGCCCACAAACTGCTCGCACTCGTGCAGCAGGTCCTCGAGCAGGTCGCCGATGTTCTTGGTAATGGGCTCGGGCTCGGTATAGCCCGTGCCGCCGGTGCCGGTAAAGGCGTCGAGCGAACGCTCAAAAGCCTTCATAAGCGTAATGTCAAAGTTGATGCCCAAAATGCCGACGGGTTTGCCCTCATCGTTGCGGATAAAGATCGTCGAGGACTTGAGCAGCTTACCGTCGGTGGTTTTAGTGAGGTACGGCTCGCGGTCGTGTACATCGGTGGCGCCCTCGTGCATGGACTCAAACACGATATGGCTGGGGCCGTCACCCAGTTTGCGCCCGCTGACGTGGCCGTTTTCGATCACTACGATGGAGTGGTCTACGTCCTCGGTCTCCAGATCGTGGACGACGACTTCGCAGTTGGGGCCAAATTGGAGCGCCAGGCCGTGTGCGAGGCGCTTGTAAAACTCAATCTGTGCGGGGGTCATGGGTACCTTCCTAAAAATTAGTTTGGGCTCACTGTGCCATAAACCACACCTGTTCGCAAATAACGAAAGCGTCGCTGCGTTATGTGACCGTTCGGCGGCGAAAAAGTACCGATTACGGCAACAAACAATTCGTTAGGTATGCCAATCAAAAAGTGTGATAGAACATTACTAACAAACTTTTTGTTTGGCATCCACATAAAAGTTCAGCCGTGTGAATGGGATCGGGCTGAAACGCGTATGCGGGGGCCGGCAAGAGAGAACCTAAGGAGTTCACCGTATGGCCGATAAGATCCAGTGGGCGAGCAACACGATGCCCAAGAGCGATGACAAGCACTTGGGAATCATGAGTCTCGACCACGTGAAGAAGGCCCGCGCCTTCCACCAGTCGTTCCCCCAGTACACCGTCACTCCGCTTGCCCGCCTGGACGGCCAGGCCGCGCGCCTGGGCCTGTCCAACCTGTGCGTTAAGGACGAGAGCTATCGCTTTGGCCTCAACGCCTTTAAGGTCCTGGGCGGCTCGTTTGCCATGGCCAACTACATTGCCGACGAGACCGGCAAGGACGTTGCCGAGTGCACCTTCGATTACCTGACCTCCGATCAGCTTGCCAAGGACTTTGGCCAGGCCACCTTCTTTACCGCCACCGACGGCAACCATGGCCGCGGCGTGGCATGGGCTGCCAACAAGCTCGGCCAGAAGGCCGTCGTGCACATGCCCAAGGGTTCCACCAAGCCCCGCTTCGATAACATCGCCGCCGAGGGCGCCACGGTGACCATCGAAGAGGTCAACTACGACGAGTGCGTGCGCATGGCCGCCGCCGAGGCCGACGCCTGCGAGCGCGGCGTCATCGTTCAGGACACCGCCTGGGAGGGCTACGAGAAGATCCCGTCCTGGATCATGGAGGGTTACGGCACCATGGCTTCTGAGGCTGCCGAGCAGCTGCGCGAGATGGCCATCAACCGCCCGACGCACGTGTTTGTCCAGGCTGGCGTGGGTTCGCTCGCCGGCGCCGTGGTGGGCTACTTCACCAATCTGTATCCCGATAACCCGCCCACCTTTGTCGTGGTCGAGTGCGCTCCTGCCGCCTGCCTGTACAAGGGCGCTGCCGCCGGCGACGGCGACCCGCGCATCGTGGACGGTGACATGCCCTCTATCATGGCCGGTCTGTGCTGCGGCGAGCCCAACATCCTGGGCTGGGATATCCTGCGCAACCACGCCACCGCCTTCGTGTCCTGCCCCGACTGGGTCACCGCTCGCGGCATGCGCACCCTGGGCGCTCCCGAGAAGGGCGACCCGCGCGTCATCTCCGGCGAGTCCGGCGCTGTGACCACCGGCCTGGTCGAGACCCTCATGCTCGATCCCGAGTATACTGAGCTCAAGGAACTCATCGGCCTGGACAAGACGAGCTCCGTGCTCTGCTTCTCCACCGAGGGCGACACCGATCCGGATCAGTACCGTCGCATCGTCTGGGAGGGCGAGTACCCGACTTGCTAGCAGACTGACCTGTCCGGAGGCAGCCGGAGGACTTTACTCCCTGCTCGGACAGTCCTGCTCGCACGGAGAACACATTAAGTGCTCTCCGGCTCGTGCGGAACTCGCGACGGAGCAAAGTCCTCCGTCCGCCTCCTATGGTTACTTGCTTGTGGGGTGCTCGACCTCACGCTATTTGGCACAAGTGATCTATCTGAAATATCTACCTGTAGGTAAACCCTTGTAGAAAGGTTGACTGTTATGACTAAAGAACTCGATTTCGACGCTATCAAGGCTGCTGCTGAGTCCCATCGTGCTGATATGACTCGCTTCCTGCGCGCTATGATCTCCCACCCCTCTGAGTCCTGCGAGGAGGGTGAGGTTGTTGCTTGCATCAAGGCCGAGATGGAGAGCCTTGGCTATGACGAGGTCAAGGTCGACGGCCTGGGCAACGTCATGGGCTTTATGGGCGAGGGCGACAAGATCATCGCCATCGACTCCCACATCGACACCGTCGGCATCGGCAACATCGAGAACTGGGATGCCGATCCCTACGAGGGCTACGAGACCGACGAGATCATCTACGGCCGCGGCGGCTCCGACCAGGAGGGCGGCATGGCTTCTGCTACCTACGCCGCCAAGATGATGAAGGACATGGGCCTCATCCCCGAGGGCTACAAGATCATGGTCGTCGGCACCGTCCAGGAAGAGGACTGCGACGGCATGTGCTGGCAGTACATCTACAACAAGGACGGCATTAAGCCCGAGTTCGTCATTTCCACCGAGCCTACCGACGGCGGCATCTATCGCGGTCACCGCGGCCGCATGGAGATCCGCGTCGACGTTCACGGCACCTCCTGCCACGGCTCCGCTCCCGACCGCGGCGACAACGCCATCTACAAGATGGCCGACATCATCGCCGACGTCCGCGCCCTCAACAACAACGGCTGCGACGAGTCGACCGACATCAAGGGCCTCGTCAAGATGCTCGACCCCAAGTACAACCCCGAGCACTTCGAGGACGCCCGCTTCCTGGGCCGCGGCACCTGCACCGTCAGCCAGATCTTCTACACCAGCCCCAGCCGCTGCGCTGTCGCTGACTCCTGCGCCATCTCCATCGACCGTCGCATGACCGCTGGTGAGACCTGGGAGTCCTGCCTGGACGAGATCCGCAACCTGCCGGCAGCCAAGAAGTACGGCGACGACGTGAAGGTCTCTATGTACATGTACGACCGTCCGTCCTGGACCGGCGAGGTCTACGAGACCGAGGCTTACTTCCCCACGTGGATCAACAAGGAGACCGCTCCGCACGTCAAGGCCCTCGTCGACGCCCACAAGGCCATGTTTGGTGACGAGCGCATCGGCTGCGAGCCCAGCATGGACAAGCGCACCGGTCGCCCGCTGTGCGACAAGTGGACCTTCTCCACGAACTGCGTTTCCATCCAGGGCCGCTACGGCATCCCCTGCGTGGGCTTTGGCCCGGGTGCCGAGTCTCAGGCTCACGCTCCCAACGAGGTCACCTACAAGGACGACCTGGTCACCGCTGCCGCCGTGTATGTGGCTGCCCTGAACCTCTACGATCCGAGCCAGGCCGATGGCGATGCCACCGTGTTCCGCGCCGGTCTGACCAACAACAAGATCGATTAGTCCCATTCTTCGATCCTGTTGAGCCGGGGGCCGTTCGTGTCCCCGGCACCCCCTGTTGACTTGGGGCCCGCGGTCGTTATCTCCCATGCTTCCTCAACGGTGGCGGGTCCTCGTCATGGTGCTCTGCATGTTCTAGCCACACGCGCATGCCGGAGCACATCTACTCATTGCGATCGTTTCATCTTTAGAAAGGACATTTCCATGGACGCTAAGTTTACCGAGCTCGTCGAGCAGCTGAACGGCCTCGATTTTAAGGGTATGTACGGCAGCGACTTCCTGCACACCTGGGACAAGACCACCGATGAGCTCAAGGCGCTCTACATCGTCGCCGACGCCCTGCGCGAGCTGCGTGAGAACAACGTCTCGTCCAAGATCTTCGACTCGGGCCTGGCTGTCTCCCTGTTCCGCGACAACTCCACCCGTACGCGCTTCTCCTTCTCTAAGGCTGCCAACCTGCTCGGTCTTGAGCTGCAGGACCTGGACGAGAAGAAGTCCCAGATCGCTCACGGCGAGACCGTCCGCGAGACCGCTACCATGATCTCCTTCATGGCCGACGTCATCGGCATCCGCGACGACATGTACATCGGCAAGGGCGATGCCTACATGGCCGAGGTCTCCGAGTCCGTGCAGCAGGCCTACGAGGACGGCGTTCTGGATCACCGTCCCACGCTCATCTCCCTGCAGTCCGATTCCGACCACCCCACGCAGTCCTCTGCCGACATGCTCTACCTCATCAACGAGTTTGGTGGCCTCGAGAACCTCAAGGGCAAGAAGGTTGCCGTCACCTGGGCCTATTCGCCCTCTTACGGCAAGCCGCTGTCCTGCCCGCAGTCGCTGATCAGCCTGCTGCCCCGCTTTGGCATGGACGTCACCCTGGCTCACCCCGAGGGCTACGACCTCATGCCCGAGGTCGTCGAGCGCGCCAAGGGCTATGCCGCCGAGTCCGGCACCACCTTTAAGCAGGTCAACACCATGGCCGAGGCCTTCGAGGGCGCCGACATCGTGATCCCCAAGAGCTGGGCTCCGTTTGCCGCCATGGAGAAGCGTACCAACCTGTACGCCGAGGGCGACGACGCCGGCATCGCAGCGCTCGAGAAGGAGCTGCTCGCCCAGAACGCCACCCATCAGGACTGGTGCTCCACGACCGAGCTCATGGAGAAGACTGCCAACGGCCAGGACACCATCTTTATGCACCCGCTGCCCGCCGACATCTCCGGTGTCTCCTGCGAGCACGGCGAGGTTAACGCCGACGTCTTCGACATGCACCGCGTGGGCATGTACAAGGAGGCCAGCTACAAGCCGTACGCCATCGCTGCCATGATGTTCCTGCAGAAGGTTGCCGATCCCGCCGCTACCCTCAAGGCCCTCGACGAGCGCAACACCGCCCGTTGGCTCCAGGCCTAAAGCCGGGCTGAGGTAAGCCATGTAAAGGGGGCGCTCTGCCAACTGGCGGGGTGCCCCTATTTTGCATCGCGGGCGTGCGGGATAAGCGCTTTCGATGTGGATGCCCGCGGCGCGAGTTATGGGTACGATGGTTTCAGGGGAGGTATCACCATGAAACTTGGATGCGTCATTATGGCTTCGGGCGAGGCCAAGCGGTTTGGCTCCAACAAGATGCTCGCCGATATCTATGGCGAGCCGCTGATTGCCCGGACCATCGATTCGGTTCCCCGGGGCTTTGACGTTGTGGTTTCGACGCGTTGGCCCGAGGTCGCCCAGATTTGCGAGGACAAGCATTGCCCGTGCGTGCTGCACGATGGCGAGCTGCGCAGCGAAAGCGTCCGTGCGGGCCTTTCGTGGGGAGTCGAACGCAACTGGAAAGGTTGCCTCTTTTTACCGGGCGACCAGCCGCTCGTGAGTTCGGATTCTTTTGAGGCTATGGTTCGTGCATTTGACGAGCGTGGCCGCAAACATCCGGTGCGTCTTGCGTGTAACGGTGAGCCTTCGAGCCCGGTGCTCTTTCCGGCGGAACTGTTCGATGCACTTATGTGTCTTGAGGGCAAGGACGGCGGGGGCTCGATTCTCAAAGGTCGCACCGACGTGGTGCTGGTCGAGGCGCGTGCCTACGAGCTGTGGGACGTCGATACCGTCAAGGGACAGCGACGCATAACGGAGCATATTGCCGCCTGCTCGTATTTTGATCGCGTGGCCAACTGTATTAATCAATAAGGAGCAACATGATCATCATCAAAAACGGCGCGCTCGTGACGCCCCAGGGGCTTCGCCGCGCCGATCTTGCCATGGAGGGCGATAAGATCGTGCGGATCGCCGCAGCGATTGAGCCGGGCGCCGACGATACCGTCGAGGACGCCGCGGGCTGCTGGGTGTTTCCCGGCTTTATCGACGGCCACACGCACATGCAGTGCTGGACTGGCATGGATTGGACAGCCGATAGCTTTGAGACCGGCACGCGCGCGGCTGTCTGCGGCGGTACGACGACCATCGTGGACTACGCGACGGCCGATCGTGGCGTGACCATGCCCGATGCCTTGGCCGAGTGGCATCGCCGCGCCGACGGCACCTGCACGGCAAACTACGCCTTTCATATGGCACTCGCCGAGTGGAACGAGCGCAACCGCGCCGACCTTTTGGCCATGCGCGAGGCGGGCGTATCGTCGTTTAAGACCTACTTTGCCTATGACCACCTGCGCCTGGACGATGCCGAGACGCTCGAGGTGCTCGAGGAGCTCAAGCATATTGGCGGCATACTGTGCGTGCATTGCGAGAACGGCACGCTGGTGAATGAGCTGCAGAAGCGCGTGTTTGAGCAAGGTATCCACGGGCCCGAGGGCCACGCGCTCAGCCGTCCGGACGTGTGCGAGGCCGAGGCAGTGAGCCGCCTGCTATATCTGGCGCACCTGGCCGGCGACGTACCGGTCAACGTGGTTCACCTTTCGACCAAGCTGGGGCTCGAGGCCATCCGTGCCGCCAAGGCGCGCGGGCAGAAGAATATCTATGTCGAGACCTGCCCTCAGTATCTGATGCTCGACGATACGTGCTATTTGGAGCAGGGCGAGGACGGCTTTGCGGGCGCCAAATATGTGATGAGCCCGCCGCTGCGCCATGCGGGCGACCGTGCGGCACTGCGCGAGGCGCTTGTGGCCGGCGAGATCGATACGATCGCGACCGACCACTGCAGCTTTAACCTGCACGGGCAAAAGGACCGCGGGCGCGACGACTTCCGCGCGATTCCCAACGGCGGGCCCGGTGTGGAGCATCGCCCCGTCGCGATCGCTACGAGCTTTGAGGGACAGCTGGGTCCCGAGGATCTGTGCCGCTTGATGAGCGAGAACCCGGCGCGCGTCTTTGGCATGTATCCGCGCAAGGGATGTCTTGCCGAGGGCTCCGATGCCGATGTGTGCGTGTGGGATCCCAAGGCGCGCTGGACGATCAGCGCCGCGACGCAGCATCAGGCCGTGGACTACACGCCGCTCGAGGGCTTTGAGGCACATGGCCGCGCCAAGGCCGTGTTTGTGAACGGCATGCTGGTGGCACGCGACGGCGAGCCCACCGGAGCCCAACCCGGCTGCTACGTCCCCCGCTAGCAGCAAAGATGCCGTGTCCCCTCCGCAGTTGCGGTGAAATACGGACTGTTTGCGGCCGTTTGGCGGCCAAACAGTCCGTATTTCACCGCAACTGAGGAGATGGGGCCGGCTACTTGAGGCTGGCGGCGACGATGGGGCGGTCGAGAGCTGCCTCGAAGCGGTCGGCCATTGTGGGGTCGCTGAGCGTGTCGACTTGGTTGAGCATGACGCGTGCGGTATTGAGTTTCAGCGCCTGCATCTCGGCATTGAGCACTTGGGCGACGCGCTCGGGCGTGGCGGTATCGGTGGGCTCGCAGCCGCAGCGCTCGCAGAAGAGCTCGGGGCGGTGGACAACCTCGGCGACGGGCTTGCCGAATCCCGAGGCGCCGACGATCCAGACGATGTTGGCCGTGCCAGAGGGAATTACCGGCTCCCACGGGGCGTGCGCCTTGAGCGGGAGCCGCTTGCTGCCGTCCGCCTCGGCCAACACGTAGTCAAAGCGCTGTGCCAGCTCGTTGAGTGGCTCGGCGGGTGCGGAGAGCTTGCCTGTTTCCGGGTCTAAGACACCCGCCTGGCAAATACTCCCGCGGGCAAGTCCCGCGCACGCCTCACAGGTGCAGCCGGGAACATGCGCGGCACCCGGCTTCCAAGGTGCGGCACCCAGGCGACGATTCGACCCGTCCCACGGGACGCCGGCGACGGGAAACATGTGCGTGGTGGTGCAGAGGAGCACCCCGCCGCCGGCGCGCATGAGCTCGAGACCCAGCGTTTTCAGCAACGTCGACTTGCCGCCGCTGCCGATAATCGCGGTAATGCCCGGCTCGATCCTGAGCGCCGAGGCAAGATTGCCGCTAACCGTTTCCATCTGTTCACCGCCGTATAATACTGTGATAATAAATAATCATCAGAGTAGCGGTCGAACCGCTTTTGCTCTGCTCAAACCGTAGCACAGGGAGGTGCCCCGGGAATGCTCGTTTATGTTCGCGGCGCCGGCGATATCGCCACGGGCGTCGCCGCTCGCTTGGTGCGCGCCGGCGTGTCAGTTGTCATGGCCGATATCGCGGTTCCCACGTGCATCCGTCGCACAATCAGTTTTTGCGAGGCCATTCGCCTGGGCGAGGTCGAGGTCGAGGGCATTCGCGCCCGCTTGGCGCAGACGTCGGCCGAGGCGCTTGAGATTACCGAGGCGGGGGATGTCGCCGTGGTGGTGGACCCCCAGGCACAGATGCTCGACGAACTGAAGCCCGCGGCTGTGGTCGACGCAATTCTGGCCAAGCGCAATCTGGGTACCACGCGCGACATGGCTCCTGCCGTCATCGCCGTGGGGCCGGGCTTCACCGCGCCGGTTGACTGCGACGCCGTGATCGAAACCATGCGTGGGCATTTCCTGGGCCGTGTCATTACCCAAGGTTCGCCCCAGCCCAACACGGGCGTGCCGGGCGTCATCGCCGGATATGGCAAAGAGCGTGTTATCCACAGCCCCGCCGCCGGCGTGTTTAGGTCCGACCATGTGATCGGCGACATCGTGAGTGCCGGCGATGTGATCGGGTATGCGGGCGATTCGCCCATGTGCACGCAGATCGATGGCTGTCTGCGCGGGCTTTTGGCGAACGGCGTGCAGGTGACTGAGGGCTTTAAATGCGCCGATGTCGATCCGCGCGGCGATGCCAGCTATATCAACTACATTTCGGACAAGGCGACGTCGGTCGGCGGCGGCGTGCTCGAGGCACTCGCTATGCTCACCGATGTCTTTAGAGGATAGAAGGCGGCAATGGAAAAGCTCGATGTTGTGAATGCGGCGCTTGCTGCCCTGCGTGCTGGCGAGACGTGCGAGCTCGTGGTCGTGGCCGGTACGGCGGGGTCATCGCCGCGCGGTGTGGGCGCATGGATGACTGTCTTTGCCGACGGCAGCCAGGCGGGCACTATCGGCGGCGGCAAGATTGAGCTCTTTGCGCTGGATGAGGCGCGCGAACTCCTGAGCGCGGGACAGTCGCGTCTGGTCCGCTACACCATGGGCGGCGAGAACTCCGATACCGGCATGATCTGCGGCGGAGCCATCTGCCTGTGCTATCTGCACCTGGATGCGACCAAGGTGCCGTTGCTCCAGTCGGTTGCCGACGTCTTGGCCTATCGGCGCATCGGCGACTTCGTCATCGACTTTGAACCGTTTATCGCGAGCGCGCTCGAGGGCGATGTGGCCGAGTACCATGGCGAGGAATCGCGCCGCACCATTGCGGGCTGCCCCGGGCTTTCGCTGGTGGAGGAGGGGAGTAAGGTCACCTACACCAACGCGGCCTCCGAGATTCCCGCGGCGCACATCGAGACGCTCTGCCCCGAGGGCCTGACCTATATCTTTGGCTGCGGCCACGTGGGCGCCGCGACGGCGCGGGTGCTTACGGCGGCGGGCTTTGCCGTCGTGGCGTGCGACGACCGCCCCGGCACGCTGACCCCCGATTGGGTGCCCGGTGTCTACGACCGTCGTCTGGTCGACTACAAGAGCCTGAGCAAGCAGTGCCCCATCGGCCCGCGCGACCTGGTGGTCGTCGCCACGGCGGGCTGCGTAAAGCCCTCCTGCT
>CABUDJ010000031.1 GCA_902490325.1 uncultured Collinsella sp.
GCCGATATATGGGGTCTGATGTTTTTGACCGGAGAGGACTACTTACTCGTCAAGGAGATCCTCTGGCATGTCGTTGCCGTCGCCTAGGTCGACTGGGGTCTCTTCGGTGTCGGCTGCGGCCTCGGCGCCCTCGCCTTCGGGTTTTTCCTTGGCTGCCGTCATACGGGCGACAGCGCAGATGCGGTCGTTGTCGTCGACGGTCATCATCTTGACGCCCTGGGTGGCGCGGCCAGTCTGGCTGATTTCGTCGGTCTTGACGCGAATGACCGTCGCGCCCTCCGTCACGATGAACAGCTCGTGCTGCGGGCCCACCGTCTTCATGGCCGCGAGGTTACCCTTACGCTCGGTCATTTGGATGGTGTAGACGCCCTGGCCGCCGCGATTCTGCTCCGGGTAGTCCGCAACCGGCGTGCGCTTGCCGTAGCCGCGCTCGGTGATGACGAACAGATCACCGTTGCCGTTAGTGACTTCCATGCCCAGAACGCTCACGCCGTCCTTCATACCGATACCGCGAACGCCGCTGGTATCGCGGCCGGTGGCGCGCACCTGCTCCTCGGAGAACATGATCGCCTTGCCCGCGGTGGTGGCCAGGATAATCTTGTCGCCCTCGCGCACGCGGCGCACGTTCAACAGCGCGTCGTCGTCGCGCAGGTTGATAGCGATCAGGCCGTCGCGACGGCTGCGGTCATATGCGCTCATCACGGTCTTCTTGACCATACCGCTCTTGGTGGCAAACATCAGGTACTCGTCGGCCGGGAACTCGCGGCAGCTGATGACGCTCGCGATCTTCTCGCCCTCCTCGAAGGGCAGCAGGTTGACGATCGCGGTACCGCGTGCCTGGCGCGTACCTACCGGCAGCTCGTGCACCTTCAGGCGATAGACCTTGCCCTTGCTCGAGAAGAACAGCACGTACTCGTGCGTGGACGCGATGAACATCTCATCGATGACATCGTCCTCTTTGAGGTTGACGCCCGACACGCCCTTGCCGCCGCGCTTTTGGGCGCGGTAGGCGGCAACCGGGATACGCTTAACGTAGCCGGTGTGGGTGATGGTCACGACCATATCCTCGTCGGCGATGAGGTCCTCGACATCCAGGTCCTTCTCGACCTGGCTGATCTCGGTGCGGCGCTTATCGCCGAACTTCTTGGAGATCTCGCGCATCTCTTCCTTGATGACGCCCAGGATCTTCTCCTCATGCGCCAGCAGGTCCTCGTAGTAGGCGATGGCGCGGCGCAGGCCGTCCAACTCTTCCTGAATCTTGTCGCGCTCCAGGCCGGTCAGGCGGCGCAACTTCATCTCGAGGATGGCCGTGGTCTGCTCGGGCGTAAAGCCAAAGCGCTCGATCAAGCGGCTGCTGGCCTCGGAGTCGGTCTGCGAGGAGCGGATGATGCTAATGACCTCGTCGATATGGTCGAGAGCCATCAGGTAGCCCTCAAGGATATGCGCGCGGGCCTGGGCCTTCTTAAGGTCGAAGCGGGTGCGGCGGGTGACTACGTCGACCTGGTGGTCGATGTAGTGCTGCAGCATCTCGCGCAGGCTCAGGCATTTGGGAACGCCGTTGACGAGTGCCAGGTTGTTGGCGCCAAAGGTCGTCTGCAGCGAGGTGTACTTGTACAGGTTGTTGAGCACGACCTGAGGGATAACGCCCTTCTTGAGCTCGATGACCAGACGGATACCCTTCTGGTTGGACTCATCGCGCATATCCGAGATGCCCTCGATGCGCTTGTCGTTGACGAGCTGGGCGATCTTCTCCTGCAGGGTGCCTTTGTTGACCATATAGGGAATCTCGGTAAAGACCAGGCGGCTGCGACCGGTCTTGGTGGACTCCACGTGCGCCTTGGCACGCACGGTAATGGAGCCGCGGCCGGTCTCGTAGCTCTGCTTAATGCCGGCGCTGCCCATGATGATGGCGCCGGTGGGGAAGTCCGGACCGGGCATGATCTGCATGAGCTCGTCGACGGTGGCGTCGGGGTTGTCGATCAGGTAGCAGGTGGCCTCGATCGCCTCGGCGAGGTTATGCGGGGCGATGTTGGTGGCCATGCCGACGGCGATGCCCTGGCTGCCGTTGACCAGCAGGTTGGGGAAACGTGCAGGCAGTGCCACGGGCTCGGCGAGCGATTCGTCGTAGTTGGGCTGCCAGTCGACGGTATCCTTCTGCAAGTCACGCAACAGTTCCATGGCGGGCTTTGCCAGGCGGCTCTCGGTGTAACGCATGGCCGCCGCGCCGTCGCCGTCGATATTGCCGAAGTTGCCGTGACCGTCGATGAGCGGCGTGCGCATGGAGAACCACTGCGCCAAGCGGACCATGGCCTCGTAGACCGCAGAGTCACCGTGCGGGTGGTACTTACCGATAACTTCGCCGACCGTCCACGCCGACTTCTTGTGCGGGCGGTTGGGGTAGATGCCGCTCTCGTTCATCGCGTACAGGATGCGGCGGTGCACCGGCTTTAAGCCGTCGCGCACGTCCGGCAGGGCGCGCGCCGTGATGACCGACATCGAATACTCGATAAACGACTGCTTCATCTCGCGACCGAACTCCGAAATCTGGAGCTGGCCGCCGTTGATATCCTCGCCGGCCGAGGCGCCACGGTCGACTTCGCCAAAGCTCTCCTCGAGCTCGCCGTCGTCGTCCTCTTCCTCGTCATCATCGGCATCGGGGTTATAGGCGTCCGGGTCGCCGTCCTCGCCCTGCTCAGCACGGGCAAGCAGGCGCTTCAGATCGTCGGGCATGCCGGCATCGCCGGCCTCGTCCATACCCTCATTGTTGTTGATATCGTCTGCCACGTTACCTCCTCTTAAGCATCAAGGAATCGTGCATCATGTGCGTGTTTTTCAATGTATTCGCGGCGATAGCCGACCTCGGAACCCATCAGCTCGCGCACGGCGCGGTCCGCCACCACGGGCAAGGCCAAGGACGGCAAGATTACCATGCGGGTCTTGGGGTCCATCGTCGTCGAGGCAAGCTGCTTGGGGTCCATCTCGCCCAGACCCTTGTAGCGCTGGACGGTATAGCCCTTGCGCTTCTTGGTAATCTTGCCGTCCTTGGCCTTGCCGTCCTCGTCGTTATCGTCGGGGTTCAGGCCCAGACTCTGGATGGTGTCGCGCAGGATCTCGTCTTCGGGCTGGCGGCCGTTGGGATACACGTAGTGGATCTTGTTGCGCACCTTAATGCCAAAGATGGGCGGGCAGGCAACATAGACGTAGCCGGCATCGATCAGCGGACGCATGTACTTGTAGAAGAACGTCAGCAGCAGGATGCGGATATGCGCACCGTCGACGTCTGCATCGGTCATGATGATGATCTTGTGGTAGCGCGCCTTGGTGATATCGAAGTCGCCGCCGTCGCCGGCACTCGTCGTGACGCCGCAGCCGATCGCGGTAATCAGCGACTGAATGGTGTCACTCGAGAACGCGCGATGGTCACCAACGCGTTCGACGTTCAAAATCTTGCCGCGCAGGGGCAGAATCGCCTGGATGTCTCGGCGACGGCCGTCCTTGGCCGAACCGCCTGCCGAGTCGCCCTCTACGATGAAGAGCTCGGTCAGCTCGGCATCGCGCACCGAGCAGTCAGCGAGCTTACCGGGCAGGGACGCCGTCTCGAGCAGGCTCTTGCGGCGGGTCGCCTCGCGCGCCTTGCGGGCGGCATTGCGCGCCTTGCAGGCCTGTTGCGCCTTCTTGACGATCTCGCGAGCGGGCTTGGGATGCTCCTCGAGGTAATCGACAAGGCCGTCGGTCACAATCTTGAGCGTGAGCGCTCGCATATAGGAGCTGCCGAGCTTTGCCTTGGTCTGGCCCTCAAACTGCGGATCGGGCAGCTTGACCGAGATAACGGCCGAAAGGCCCTCGCGCACATCGTCGCCGGTCAGGTTGGCGTCTTTTTCCTTGAGCAGGTTCTGCTTGCGCGCGTAATCGTTGATCACGCGGGTGAGCGCGGTGCGGAAGCCCTCAAGGTGCATGCCGCCTTCGGGGGTGTAGATGTCGTTGGCAAACGACATGACGTTCTCGCCGTAGCCGCTATTCCACTGCAGGGAAACCTCGACCTCTCCCATCTTGGCCACAGGCGCGTCCGGGTCCGATTTGCCCTCGATGTAGATGGGCTCCTTAAAGGCCTCGGGGACGTCCTTGCCCTCGTTGAGGAACTTGACGAAGTCGATGATGCCGCCCTCGTAGCAAAACTCCTCCACGTGGGGAGTCGCTTCGCGCTCGTCGGTCAGCACGATTTTGAGGTTCTTATTGAGGAACGCCGTCTCCTGCAGACGGTTGTGCAGCGTATCGAAATCGTAGATGCAGGTCTCGAAGATCTCATCGTCGGGCCAGAAGGTGACGGTGGTGCCCGTCGAATCCGAGGTGCCCACGACCTCCATCTTCTTGACGGTCTTGCCGCGCGAGAACTCCATCTCGTAGGTGTTGCCATCGCGACGAACCTGAACGACCACGCGCTTGGACAGTGCGTTGACGACGGAGATGCCCACGCCGTGCAGGCCGCCCGAGACCTTATAGGCCGAGTTATCGAACTTACCGCCGGCGTGCAAGATCGTCATGACGACCTCGAGCGTCGGGATCTTTTTAACAGGGTGCTCGTCGACGGGGATGCCGCGCCCGTTGTCGACGACCGTGATGGAGTTGTCGGCGTGGACCGTCACCTGGATCTCGGTGCAGAAACCGGCCATGGCCTCGTCGACGGAGTTGTCAACGATCTCCCACACCAGGTGATGCAGACCGCTGGCGCTCGTCGAGCCGATATACATGCCCGGGCGCTTACGAACGGCCTCGAGACCTTCGAGAATCTTAATCTCGCCGCCATCGTAATCGTTTTCGTTTGCCACACGTCCTCCTTCAGTCAAGAAAATGTGTACAGCCTTACTAGTTTATCGTAAAAAAATACCCTCGGGAACGAGGGTATTTGGCTCTACAAGGCCACCAGATGCGATTTAAGGCTCTTTTTTGCCTTGCACGCCCTTGGCCCACTCGGCACTGGCTCTCATGGCGTTCTCGAGGGCCTCGCGCAGTTTTTGGTCTTCGATGGGCGCCACTTGGCGCTCAATCTCGGTGCGCTCGGCCTCACTTAGGTCAGCATGCGGAGCCGGCGGGCGCTCGGCCACGGCAGGACGCAGACGCTCTTTGGCAGCGGGCGGTGTGTGGCCGGGCGCGGTGGTTTTGAACACCAGGCCATCCACATGCGCACCGGCGCGCTCCATGCGCGCGCGGATGATCTCGCGCAACAGCGTCATTTCCTGCGTCCACGAGGGCGAATCGAGATATACCAGCAGCTCATTGGACTCGGGCAGGTAGCGCAGGCCCGTCACATGCCGCCCCTCGCGCGTGCCCGAGCACACCGCGTTCCACGCGCGATAGACCGCGCGCGACTCCTCGGCAGCCTCCATCTGCGCGCGGCGCTCAGGTGTTGCAGCCGCCAGGATGCGCTGGCGCTCTGCGTTTAAAAACCCACTGAAGGCGACCGTTTCGCTCTCGCGCTCGTAATTAGCACGTCTCACCCATGCTCACCACCTTGGCTCGATCAAGCAGGTCATCGGTAAAGTATCCCAGGTTGGTCGTGGTTATGACCGTTTGGATATCATCGCCGATCAGCCGCAGAAAAGCACCGCGGCGCTCGCCGTCGAGCTCGCTCATCACGTCGTCCAGAAGCAACAGCGGAGCAGTACCCAGAACATCGCGAGCCACGGCCACCTCGGCCACCTTCCAGGACAGTACCAACGTTCGCTGCTGTCCTTGGCTGGCAAATGAACGGGCGGAGCGACCCGCCACGGTAAATTCAATCTCGTCGCGATGCGGTCCCACCAACGTCACGCCGCGGCGAATTTCCTCGTCGGCGTGCTCATCAAGGGCGGCCAGCATGCGCTCGTACGCCCAGCCCTTCAGCTCTTCGCGATCCTCGACCTGGGGCAAATCCCCCAGTGTGGACGTATAGGTCACGTTGGCAGCCTCGCCGGACGCCACTTGCCCGTAGGCAGTGTGTACATGGCCCGCCAGCCGGTCGAGCAGGGCCAACCGGTGCACGAGCAGAGCCGCGCCCGCGCGGGCAATCGAATCGTTCCACGCGCCGAGCATCTCACGGCAGCACCAGGTCTCCTTGAGCAAGGCGTTACGCTGGGTCACGCAGCGCCCATAGGTGCTCGCAAGATCGGCATAGCGTGCGCTCAGTTGCATGCCAAAGTCATCGAGGGCGGCGCGGCGCACACTGGCGCCTCGCTTAACCATGTCCAGATGGTCAGGGCAAAACAGCACGCTCGGCAGAACCCCGCGTACACCGGCGGCAGAGCATCTCTTGCCGTTGCGGCTAAACGAGCGCTTACCGTCCTCCGCGCTCAATCCCATATCAAGCACGCGGCCGTCGCCCTCGAGCCTCAGCTCGACCTTGCACGAGCCCACGCCGTCATGGACGAGCTCGGCTGCGGTCGGATGCCTAAACGAGGCGCCGCTCGTCAGCAGCTGCAGCGCCTCTATGAGATTGGTCTTTCCCGCCGCGTTTGGTCCCGCAAGTATCGTCACGCCCTCGTCCAGGGCAAGACGATAGCTATCGAAGCTGCGGTAGTGCGCGACGGAAAGATCGCGGGCGAACATGGTCATGGCGCAGCGCTAGATGCGGACCGGCATGACCAGGTACAGGTAGTTGATCTTGTCGTAGGACTTGAAGATGCCCGCCTGCGAGTAGCTCTTGAGCTCCAGCGTGATCTCCTTCTCCTTGGACAGGGCATTGAGGCAGCCGAAGATGTAGTGGTAGTTGAAGGCGATGGTGCCCGACTCGCCCTCGGCCTCGACATCGATCGTCTCCTGCGCAAGGTCCTGGTCATTGGAAATGGAGGACAGGCCCATCTGCCCGTTCTCGACATCGATCTCGAACTTGACGGCGGGGTTGGCGCTCGCGATAACGGCCACGCGCTTGAGGGCGGCGTTAAAGGCGGCGACGTCAATCTTGACGCTCGTCACGCACGAATCGGGGATGAGCTGCTTGTAGTTGGGGTACACGCCCTCGATACGACGCGACACGTAGGTGGTGTTGCCGGCCTCAAAGACGACCTGGGTGTCGGTAGCCCCGATCATGATGGTCGCCTGGCTGGCCATGATGTTCAGTGCGTCGTTAAAGGCGTCAGCCGGAACGTTGAGCTCAAAGGAGCCCTCGAGGGTCGAGGTCTCGACCTGCGTATCGCACACGGCCAAGCGGAAGGAATCGGTCGCCACCAGGCGCACGGTGTTGTTCTCGACCTTCATGTGCACGCCGCCCAGGATGGGGCGAGCCTTGTCGGTCGAGGTGACGCGCCACACGCGGCCGACCATCTCGGACAAGATATCGGTCGGCAGCTCCACGGCACTCTCGATGGCATAGGCCGGAAACTCAGGGAAGTCATTGGCATCGAGCGTGTTCAGGCGGAACGAGCTCTTCTCGCAACTGATCAGCACCTGGCGCTCGGACAGCTCAAAGGTGACCGGGGCATCGGGGAGAGTCTTGGTGATATTGGAGAGCATCTTACAGGGGATAACCATCTCGCCCTCTTCTTCGACATGCGCCGCGATGCGATGACGGATCGAGATGGTGTAGTTAGAGGTCTGGAATTCCAAGATGCCGTCTTGCGCCTTGACGAGCACGCCCGACAGGATGGGAAGGGTGGATGCCGAAGCGACACCCTTCATAACGACGCCGATGGCTTGTGTAAGCGAGCTCTGGCTGACGGTGAACTTCATCTTTTAATACCTTTCTATAGATATAAATATCTTAATAATAGTAATAGCACTGACGAAACTGTTGATTACTCACAAAGACGCAGGTCAGACCCAGAAAGAGAATCGACAGCAACCTGTGTGCAACAGGGGTGGTTTTCCACGTTCAAAACCTGCGCAAAACTTTTCATCACCGCGGATTGGGTTTTAGACACCTTATGCCCGTGGTTTCGACAAGTTTTCAACAGGTGTCTCTATTTCCCTACGAGCGTAGTGTAATTTTATCGCGCAGCGACTTGAGGTCTTCGGTGACGGTGCGGTCTTCCTGGATCATCTTCTGGACCTTTTTGTAACTCGTGCTGACGGTCGAGTGGTTGCGGTTGCCAAATTCGGCGCCTACCGCCGTGGTCGTCATCTCGCACATTTCGATGGCCAGGTAGATAGCGATATGGCGTGCTTTGGCGATATTGGCGTTGCGACGCGGGCCGATGAGCTCCTCGTGCGTCACGCCGTACTGCTCTTCGATGACGGACTGAACCGTTTGCACGTTGATCTTTTTGGCCGATGTGTCGAAGTACTGGCTGGCGATGGCGTCGATATCGTCAAAGGTGAGCTCCCCGCCCTCGCGCTCGCGGTCGCCCGCCTCGCCGGCGCAGCGCTCGCAGAAGCTCTCGAGTTCGCGGATGTTGGTGCCCGACACCTCTGCCATGTGCTTAAAGTGCTCATCGGTCAGGTGCCCGCCGTCGCCCCCGTAGGCCGCCAACAGTGAGTCGTCGCCTGCCTCGGGAGCGGCGACGATGGTGTTCTCGTAATAGCGCTGCAAGATCTTGTATTTCATCTCGTAGCTGGGCTCTGCGACCAGGCAGAGCATGCCGGCGTTGAAGCGGCTGGTCAGGCGCTCGTCCATGCTCAGGTCCTTGGGGGCGCGGTCTGCCGCTATGACGACCTTCTTGTTGTTGCGGATGAACTCGTCCATGAGCTGGAAAAAGTAGTCCACGCTCGCGCGCTTGCCGATGATGTTTTGGATGTCATCGATGATGAGCACGTCCACGCCGTGGTACGCCTGCATGATGGGGGCGTTGCTCTTCTTTTGGCGGTCGAACTCGGTCATCAGGTCGTCCAGATATGCCTGGGAGTTGGCATACTTGACCTTGATCTCGGGCGACTTCTCGGCGAGC
Source organism: uncultured Collinsella sp. (assembly GCA_902490325.1). Classification (GTDB taxonomy): domain Bacteria; phylum Actinomycetota; class Coriobacteriia; order Coriobacteriales; family Coriobacteriaceae; genus Collinsella. Next base: position 8,856 of record CABUDJ010000031.1, read on the forward strand.
TCGTTTTTGATGGCAAGCAGCAGGTGCGTCTTGCCCAGGCCCGATTTGCCGTAGATAAACAGTGATGTGCATGTGCCGCGCTCGTCCGCGAGGGCGGCAAACTTGAGTGCCGAGCGATAGGCATGGCTGTTCTCGGGGCCGTAGACAAAGTTCTCAAAGGTAAATTTTGAGTTCGCGGCGAGCGGGGCTCCATCCGTATTCTGCTCGGCCGGCACGGTCGGTGCTGGCATGGGTGAAGCGGGGGTCGCAGCTTGCGTGGATTTAGTCGGCGCTCCGCCCTTCATCTGGTTCATCATGCGACGAAAATCGTCGGCCGAGAGCGTGTTCTTGATTGCAATGCCCGAATCCGCGCCCGCCGCTGCGTCGTGAGCGATGGGCATGTGCGTGACGGGTGCGTTCGTTGACGTCGCTACCGCGGTCGGCAACGGCGCCATGGTTTCACGGGAAACATCGCTGTGCTGGTGCTCGATTGTCGGCACGTCGCCTGCGGAGGCCGGCACCGCCGGGGAAGCAGCGGGAGCCGTGGCGGGCGCCGTCGCGGCAGCGGATTCCGTCGCGGCGCCTTGCGGTGCCACGATGTCGAGCGCAATCGGCGCAAAGGCGATTTCTTCCAGATAGGCCTCAATAGTCGGCTGATGCTTTTTGAGCTGCGCGATGGCAAAGCGCGAGGGGGCCTCGATCGTGAGCGTATCTTCGGTCAGGCTTATGGCGCGCGATTGCCCCAGCATGTTGATGAGGCGTGCATCTTGGCCGTCGCGCTGACAAAAGGCGATGGCATCCCCCAGGATGATGCTTGCTTCCTCGTCCACTGTCTCTCCCGTTCTTTAGCTCTGAGCTCGCACGCGAGCGGCGCCGAGTTCGGTCAGATGGTATTTCTGGCCATGCTTGATGACCAAGCCGGCCTGCGCCAAGTCATTGAGCGTGCGTGACCAAGTGGGGGCCGAGTTTCCAAACGTCCTCGCCAGATCGGTTGCACCGCACGCTTGATTTTGCGCCAGATAGCCCAGCGCGGCGTTGCCGCGATCGCTTACGAACACGTCCGGTTGTGGCTGTGCATACTGATTTGCCGCATTAGGATACATCATTTGAGCTGCTGGTTGTTGAGAACTCTGCATGGGTGGCATCTGCTGTTGAAAACTTTGCGGCCACTGTTGGTAAGGCTGCGCCGGTGCCTGCTGTGCCCAGGGGTTGTACTGTTGCTGGGGCATCTGCTGGTACGGCTGCTGGTATCCCTGCGGGTACTGTTGCGGATACTGCTGGGCGTACCCGTGCCCCTGCTGCGGTACTTGTTGATATGGATACCCTTGCGGGTACGGCTGATAACCCATTTGCTGGCCGCCCGGCATGCCTGTCGATTGTTGGACGGCGACATCCTGGTCTGTCGGAGGCATTCCCTCTGGAGTGTTTGGAGGCACCGGCATCGACATCGCCTGGAACCCCTGCGCGGGGAGCATCCCAGACTGCTGCATCTGTGCCATGGGCGGCTGTGTAAAAGCTCCCGGCAGGGGATAGACTGTCTGCTCGGTCTCGGGTCGCACGGCAGCGCCGCGTCCGCCGGCGCGTTCGATTTCCTGCACGCGTTTAGGGTTCAGGCTTACCGTAACCACGGTGCCGTTGCCCATGTTGTCCTCGATGGACACGGCCCCGCCGGCGTTTTCCAAATACTCCTGCACCATGGGAAACCCTGCTCCGGTTCCACGGATATAGCGCTTCATCTTGCTGTTTGCGCTGGTAACGCCAAAGTCGAAAGCGCGCTCCTTGTCGTCGATGCCGGGCCCCTGATCGGCAAAGCGGATGGTGTCTCCGCCGTCCAGAATCGAGATGATGGGCTCGGCAAAGTGTGCGTGGATAAAGTTTTCGACAATCTCACGGATGACCATGAGCGAGATATGGCCACCTTGTTCTTTCATGCACTGGTAGACGGTGTTGGTCGTCTCTTCCAAATACGTGCGGACATCTTGCGGATCAATGACGATCACACGCGGTGTCGACAGCATGTCGTCATAGACGGCGATGCGCGCGGCGTACATGGCTTTTGGCGCCTGCGTGGTCGTCTGCTCGCCTTCCTTACGCTCTTCGCGCACGCCGGTGATGTGCTCGTTGTCGGGTGCCGGGTCTCCGGAATCGACCATGGTGTAAAAGTCGTCAGACATGCCGCTCGCAATCTTTCAAAAGGTTTCGAACAAATAGTAGCTCACCGTGCAATGTTTCTCATCTTTCGACAACTTTTCAAAACCTGTTGAAAACTTTGGAAAACGGACGAAAAGTTCTCAACATTGCCAACATGACCTGTTGAAAACTCGATGAAATATCGTGAAAAGTTGCCATGCACCGCTAAATCGAGGTCGGCTTATGGGGGAACCGTGTGAACTGCGCAACCTTTTACCTTTGATTTCTTGACATTTGAACATTGATTTCCCTACAATCTTCAAGCTCACGTGTCTATATCTGCGTCCGCGCCCCCGCGGACACTCGAAATGCAGCAGGAGGAACTTAAGATGAAGCGTACGTATCAGCCTAATAAGCGTAAGCGTGCCAAGACCCATGGCTTCCGTGCCCGTATGGCCACTAAGGGTGGTCGTGCCGTGCTCGCCCGTCGTCGCGCCAAGGGCCGCAAGCGTCTCACTGTCTAGCAGCGATACACACATCTCGCATGAAGACTATTAAGTCTCGGCAAGATTTCGAGCATGTGTTCAGTCAGGGGCGTCGTTTCAATCACCCTCTGATTCGAATGACCATATGTGAATCGGTTGGCGAAGGCGACTCCGGAAGGGTCGCCTTCGTTGGTGCTAAACGGCTCGGTTGTGCTGTCGTGCGCAACCGTTCTAAGCGTGTGATGCGCGAGGCCGCCCGCAGCTGTGGATTTCCCGTTGCGGGTTATGACATCATCTTGTTCGCAACTCCCAAGACGAGGGTTTCCTCGCCGCAGGAGATGGACAATGCATTGCGTTCGCTTATGAAACGCGCCGGCGTTGCCGGGGAGGAGCGATGAGCAATCACGTTTTGCGACGTGTTGCCATCGCTCCTATTCGCATATATCAACAGGTTATTTCGCCCTTATTGCCTGACGCCTGCATTTATTACCCAACGTGCTCGCAATACGCCGTCCAGGCGATTGAGAAGTACGGTGTTTTGAGAGGCTGCTGGCTTGCCGTGAGGCGCATCGCTCGCTGCAATCCCCTGCACGTCGGCGGTTATGACCCTGTGCCCTAGCGGGCACTCGCTATCGGAGGAAAACTTACATGTGGGATTGGATCGTTAACATCCTTTTCGAGCTGCTCAAGCTCATCCAGACCTTTGCGGTCGACTGGGGCCTGTCCATCATCATCCTGGTGGTCATCATCCGTCTGCTGCTGACGCCGCTTATGCTCAAGTCGACTAAGTCGACGGCACGCATGCAGGTGCTGCAGCCCAAGATGCTCGAGATCCAGGAGCGCTATGCCGACGATCCCCAGCGTCAGGCTGAGGAGATGCAGAAGTTCTACAGCGAGAACAAGTTCAACCCGATGGCTGGTTGTCTGCCGCTGTTGATTCAGATGCCTGTCCTGTTCGCCCTATTTACGCTGCTGCGTAACCTGCCGCAGTACTTTGACGAGGGCACGTTCTCGTTCTTCAACATTCTGCCCGACCTGACCACGACGCCGAGCGCTTCCTTTGCCGATGGCTTTTTGGTTGCACTGCCTGCGCTGGTCTGCCTGATCCTGTTTGCCGTCCTGACCCTGATTCCGCAGCTGTACATGTCGCGTAACCAGACCGGTCAGCAGGCCCAGAGCATGCGCATGATGGCCGTTGTTATGACCGTCATGATGCTCTGGATGGGCTGGAGCCTGCCCGTCGGCGTCCTGCTCTATTACGATGTATCTTCTGCTTGGCAGGTTATCCAGCAGATCTTCGTGACGCAGAAGGTTATCGACAAGGCCAAGGCCGATGAGGAGGAGCGTCTTAAGAACGCCCCGCTGCAGGTCGAGGTCACGCGCCGCGAGAAGAAGCCGCGTCCGCACAAGAAGAAGTAGTCGGGATATCAATCTTATTTAGGTACCTAACTTTTGGAGTACGTTATGTCTGAAGAGATCATCGAGGATATGCTTGAGGAGGTTGCCCCGCAGGTTGCGGGCGATTATCCCGAGATTGCACAGCGCTACAAGGCTGGTGAAGAGCTGACTGATGAGGAGCTTGACACCATTGCCGATGTTGCGATTTCTATTCTGCGTTCCATCCTTTCGCACTTCGATGCCGCCAACTCTCCTATCGATGAGTATGAGGGCGATGAGGGCGAGCTGATTCTGGACGTAACGGCTCCTGACCTTGCTGTTCTCATTGGTCGTCACGGTCGTACGCTTGATGCCCTTCAGGTCATGTTCTCGCTTCTGGTGAGCCGTAAACTTGGCTTTAGGTATCCCGTTGTGGTGGACGTTGAGGGATATAAGAGCCGCCGTCAAGACAAGGTCGCATCCATGGCTCAGTCTGCTGCCGAGCGTGCCATCCGCACTCATAAGAGTGTTTCGCTTCCGCCCATGAATGCCTACGAGCGTCGACTGGTTCACATTGCACTTCGTGGCAATGATGCCGTCGATACTCATTCTGAGGGTTCTGACCCTGATCGCCATGTGGTGATTGTTGCTCGATAATCTTCTCGAGCTTATGCTAAGGGGACGTGGTTTCCACGTCCCCTTTTTTTGTCAAAAGTTCTCGATACACTGATTTTTGTCAGAAAGGAGCTTTCGTTGTTAGTACTTACTGATCAGCAGGCTGACGAGATGTTGAGTCGTCTAACTTCCTATTGCAAAGAGTATTCCTTGAGCGTAACTGATGTTGAGCTGAGGAAATGTATTCAGCATTTGGATTTGGTTCTAGAAACAAATAAGACAACCAATCTCACCCGTATTCTTAACGTAGAAGATGCTGCAGTACTTCATATCCTCGACTCACTTGTTTTGCTCCCCTATATCAACAAGGCTCCTGAGGGAGCTTTGCTCGATATGGGAACAGGTGCGGGCTTCCCTGGTATTCCATTAACCATAACCACGCATCGTAAAGCTACTTATATTGACTCTGTTGGCAAGAAGGTTGATGCGGTTAATTCCTTTGTCCATGCTCTTGGATTGAAACATGCTCATGCGGTTCATGATCGTCTTGAAGAATATGCTCGAAGCCATAAGAAGCAGTTCTCTGTTGTAACCGCCCGCGCACTGGCCCCTCTACCGATTCTTGTTGAGTATGCGGCTCCGTATCTGAAGGATGGAGGGCTATTTGTTATAACCAAGGGCAATCCTTCGGATGAGGAGCTTGCTTCCGGCATGTCAGCAGCTAAGATTTGCGGCTTCACTTTGCTTCTGAATGACGCAATTGATTTGCCTGAAGGCTTGGGTCACAGGGAGTTCATTGTTCTTAAGAAGAGTCATCCAGCATCTGTCTCATTGCCTCGTGCAAATGGCGTGGCAAAGAAGAATCCGCTTGCCTAGATGTTTCACGTGAAACATAATGGATACTAACAACTTGCAGTGTTTCACGTGAAACATGGCGGTTGATATCGATTCGGAATGTTTCACGTGAAACATCCTCCGTTTGACAGCTTTAATACACACCAGGAGGGACCGTGGGATTTCGCGACGTTAAGCGTTCTAAGAGCGCAAAAGACACGCGTATCATTGCAATCATCAATCAAAAAGGCGGCGTCGGTAAGTCAACGACGGCTGTAAACCTTGCAGCAGCACTGGGTGAGCAGGGTCGTAAGACACTGATTGTCGATTTTGATCCGCAGGGAAACAGCACCAGTGGATTCGGAATTGAAAAAGAAGACCTTGATCACTGCATCTATGATGCATTGTTGAATGATGTGCCGGCAGAATCGCTTGTTCTTGATACAAATTGTAAAAAGGTATTCGTTATTCCGGCTACAATTCAACTTGCAGGCGCGGAAATTGAGCTCGTAAGCGCAATTGCTCGTGAAACCCGCCTCAAAGATTTGCTTGAGCCGATTCAGGACGAGTTTGACTTTATTTTCATTGACTGTCCTCCTTCGCTCGGCCTGCTTACTATCAACGCTTTGACCGCAGCAGACAGCGTTTTGATTCCGATCCAGTGCGAATATTACGCACTCGAGGGCGTTACGAAGCTGCTTGAGTCAATGAAGATGGTCAAATCACGGCTGAACAAGGGCTTAGACACCTATGGTGTGCTTATGACCATGTATGACTCGCGTACTTCACTATCGAATCAGGTTGTTGAGGAGGTTCAATCGTACTTTGGTGATAAGGCGTTTAAGACGCTAATCCCCCGTACGGTTAAAATCTCCGAAGCTCCGTCTTTTGGAGAACCGGTAATTACCTATGCACCTCAAAATAAGGGTGCAAAAGCATATATGAACCTTGCAAAAGAGGTGATCAAGCGTGCCTAGTGTAAAGAAACGTGGCGGATTGGGACGTGGACTCAATGCTTTGGTCTCAGAGGCCGAGTATGAGACCGGCGGTTCGGCTGCATCGGCTTCAAATGCCGCATCTGAAACAAAACTACCTATTGAGGATATCGTTCCCAACCCTAATCAGCCGCGAATTCACTTTAACGAAACTGAACTTCGCGAGTTGAGCGAGTCAATCCAAGAACATGGCGTTTTGCAACCGCTTTTGGTTCGCAAGCATGGAAACGGCTATGAGATCATCGCTGGTGAGCGTCGTTACCAGGCGTCAAAGCTTGCTGGCCTTGAAGAATTGCCAGTCATCATTAAAGAGGTAAATGATGAAGAGATGCTGGCTCTTGCTCTTATCGAAAACCTTCAGCGTTCTGATCTGAATCCCGTCGAAGAGGCTAAGGGCTATCGCCAACTCATTGATGCCAGCGGGATGACCCAGGAGGCATTGTCGAAGGCAGTAAGCAAGTCACGCTCTGCAATTACAAACTCGCTGCGTCTTCTCGATCTCCCCGAAGTAGTTCAGCAGATGATTTTTGAGGGCAAACTTACTGCTGGTCATGCACGTGCGATTCTTGCAGTTCCCTATGAGGACGCGCGTATTCGACTTGCAGAGAAAGTTGTTACAGAGGGCCTTTCCGTAAGAGCGACAGAAAATCTTGCTCCGTTGTTTTCTGCCGGAGAGACACCTAAGACGCCGAGGCCTGCAACGCCTCAGTCTTTTAAAAAGGCTGCCCGCGTGCTTCGTCAGGTTTTTAATACCAACGTGCGTGTGAAGAGCTCGCGTGGAAAGAATAAGATTGAGATTGAGTTTAAAGACGAGGAAGAGCTCTCTCGTATTCTTGGCGAAATGATTCAGTTTGATCAAGGAGGCCAAGATGAGGAATAGAATTTTAACTGCGATTGCATTGGCGACGACTGTCGCGGCTGGTGCCTTTGCTGGCTATAAGATCGCGACAGACGATGAACTTCGAGGTCGTTTGCTTCGTAGTGCGCAAGATATTGTCGATACATCCAAGAAGAAAATGGATGTTATGACAGAAGATGTTGCCATGCGTACAGCTCAGGTAACGAAGAATCCCAAGATTAATCAAGGTTGGGTCAGCAACCAATGGGAAAATGTAGGCTATTAGGTACCTAACAATTACTCAGCATATTTTGAGGGGTCCTTGTCTGATTCATGAGACAAGGACCCCTTATTTTGGCCGTAAAAAATGGGACAGGTAGCAGCTGATTCAAAATTAAGGTCAATAAATGAAACGACCCCGGTTGCATATTCTGTAACCGGGGTCGTTCGATGTTTCACATGAAACGTTTTGGGATGCGACTCCCCTATGCGTTCTTCTGAACTTTGAAGCGCTGCTTCAGCTGTCCGCAAGCGGCGTCAATATCGTTACCACGGGAGTTACGAATCGTGGTCTCGATGCCACGGGACTCAAGACGACGCTGAAGATCCTCAACCTTATGAATCGGCGACGGCTTGAGCGGGCTACCCTCGATGTCGTTAAGCTGAATGAGGTTAACGTGGCACAGCGTTCCCTCGCAGAAGTCGCAGAGCGCCTGCATTTCGGGATTCGTATCGTTGACGCCTTCGATCATGGCATACTCATAGGTCGGGCGGCGGCCGGTCTTCTCGGTGTAGAGCTGAAGCGCTTCGTGAAGGCGAAGCAGCGTGTACTTCTTAACACCGGGCATGAGCTTATTGCGCGTCGACTGGATGGCGGAATGCAGTGAAACAGCAAGCGTGAACTGCTCGGGGATGTCGGCAAATTTGCGAATACCGGGAATAACGCCACTGGTAGAGACGGTGAGGTGACGAGCGCCGATACCGATGCCATCGGGGTCATTGAGGATTCGCAGCGCCTTGAGAACCTCGTCGTAGTTGGCAAACGGCTCGCCCTGGCCCATGAAGACAACGCTCGTGGCGCGCTCGCCAAAGTCGTTGGATACATGAAGTACCTGGTCGACGATCTCTTGAGCGGTCAGAGAGCGCTTGAGGCCGTTGAGACCGGTAGCGCAAAAGGCGCAGCCCATGCCACAGCCAGCTTGGGTGGAAACGCAGACGGAAAGCTTGTTACGACGGGGCATGCCGACAGTCTCGACGGAAACGCCGTCGTGGTACTCGAGCAAATACTTGCGAGAGCCATCTTTGGAAACCTGCTTGGTTAGTTCAGTCGGCGTGTCAAAGGCAAAAGCCTCTTTAAGCTGCTCGCGGAAAGCCTTAGGAAGGTTTGTCATATCGTCAAACGAACAAACGTTCTTCTCAAAGACCCATTCGATGAGCTGCTTCGCGCGGAAGGCTGGCTGGCCAAGTTCGGCCACGAGCTCGCGAATATCGTTTTGGCTCAAGTCGCGAATGTCCTGAGATTTAGTCCTGGGATTCATGGAAGCCTTTCGATTTTGGGGAAACGTAGAGGTTATCGCTACAATATGGTATCAGCTGCAGAAATTATAGAGGAGGAGTCTGCCCATGCCGGGTAAAAGCCTAGAGAACATGCACGTAGCGGTCTTGGCGGGCGGTCATTCCGCTGAGCGCGAGATCTCGCTCAATTCGGGAAAGAACGTCGTGGTTGCCTTGAAGGAGGCCGGCTACACTTCGGTGGAGCTGCTCGACACGGCTGCCGATGATTTTATGGTAACCATGGCGACCGGCGGCTTTGACGTGGCGTTTATCGCCATGCACGGTGCCGGCGGCGAGGATGGTGCCATGCAGGGCGCCATGGAGACCCTGGGTGTCCCCTACACGGCCTCGGGCGTGCTTGCCAGCGCCTGCGGTGCCGACAAGGAGGTCTCTAAGCTCTTGTACGCCAAGGCGGGCATCCCCATTGCCCCCGGCCTTGCGCTCGAGGTGGGCGATGAAGTCGATATCGATCATATCGTCGAGGTTTGTGGCGAGCGCTGCTTTGTGAAGCCGGCCGTCAACGGTTCCAGCTATGGCATTTCCCTGGTCCATGAGCCCTCCGAGCTGCCCGCGGCAATTGCCAAGGCGTTTGAGTACGGCGACAAAGTGCTGGTCGAGAAGTGCATCGAGGGTACCGAGATCACCGTCGGCGTGTACGGCGAGGACGACGTGCGCGCTCTGCCGATTGTCGAGATTCGTAAGCCCAAGGACTGCGAGTTCTACGATCTGGACGTGAAGTATGTCGACCCTACGGACATCCATCGCATTCCGGCGCAGATTTCGCCCGAGAACTACGCTCGTGCCCAGGAGCTCGCCTGTGCTGCCCATAAGGCGCTCGGCTGCCTGGGTATTTCGCGCAGCGACTTTATCGTGAGCGAGGATGGCCCCGTCATCCTCGAGACCAACACGATTCCCGGCATGACCGATACGTCGCTGTATCCGGATGAGATTCGCCACACCGATGACATGACGTTCCCGCAGGTCTGTGACAGTCTGATTCGTATGGGGCTTCGTCGAGCGGGCGTTGCATGCTAATCGAGGACGCTGTTTCGTCGGGGACGCCGCAGTTTGTCATCGATTCCTATGCCACGCTTGCCGAGCGCGCCAAAACCCAATCGTTTGGTCTCATCGAGGAAGACGTTATCGTCCTCGATACCGAGACCACGGGTCTTTCGGTGCAGGACAATGAACTGATTGAGATCTCGGCTGCCCGTCTTTCGGGCCGCGAGATCGTCGACCGGTTCGATACCTTCGTGCATCCCAAGCAGCTGATTCCCGCCGAGATTACCGAACTCACGAGCATTACAAACGCCGATGTGGTGGATGCCCCATCGGCCGTCGAGGCCGTGGCTGCTCTCGCCGATTTTGTCGGCGGCTGCCCGGTGATTGCGCATAACGCCACCTTCGACCGTTCGTTTATCGAGTCGGTTAAGGGCGGTGTCAACGTCAGCGACATCTGGATCGATTCGCTGGCACTGTCGCGCATCGCACTTCCGCGCCTGGCCTCGCATAAGCTGTCTTTCATGGCCGACCTGTTTGGCTGCGACTCGGTGTCGCACCGCGCCAACGCCGATGTCGACGCCCTATGCGGTGTGTGGCGCGTGCTGCTCGTGGCGCTCACCGACTTGCCTCAGGGCTTAATGGCGCGTCTGGCCGACATGCACCCCGATGTACCCTGGTCCTATCGTCCCATCTTCTCATTCTTGGCGGGACAGAACCCCGGTTCCATCTTCTCTCTCAGCGCCGCCCGCGCCGACGTACTCAAGGCCGATCGGGCCGATGACCGCGTTGATGCGGACGAGCTGCCGGTCCTTAAGATGCCGAGCCGCGAGGAAATCGAGGCGGACTATGCCCCGGGCGGCCTGGTTAATCGCATGTATCCCACGTACGAGCCGCGCGATGAGCAAATCGCGATGGCGCTCGAGGTCCGTGACGCGCTCGTTACGGGAACGCATCGCGTGATTGAGGCGGGGACGGGCGTCGGCAAATCGATGGCCTATCTGGTGCCTTTTGCCGAGGCCGCGCGCCGCAACAATATCACGGTTGGTATCGCGACTAAATCGAATAATCTTGCCGACCAGCTCATGTATCATGAGCTGCCCAAACTTGCCGAGCAGCTGGACGGAGGCCTATCGTTTTGCGCCCTCAAGGGCTATGACCACTATCCATGCTTGCGTAAGCTTGAGCGCATGAGCCGCGGCCAAGTCGAAATTACGACTAAGCGTGATCCTGCTGACACGCTTACGGCAGTCGCGGTCATCATGGCGTACGTGTGTCAGTCGGCCGATGGCGACCTCGACTCGCTCGGCATTCGCTGGCGCAGCGTCAACCGTCCCGACTTTACGACGGCGTCGCGCGAGTGCGCCCGTCGCCTCTGCCCGTTTTTCCCAGATAAATGCCTGGTCCACGGCGCCCGCCGCCGCGCGGCTCATGCCGATGTGGTGGTCACCAACCATTCCCTGCTGTTCCGCAATGTTGCGGCCGAGGGCAGAATCTTGCCTCCGATTCGTCACTGGGTGATCGATGAGGCCCACTCCATCGAGCGCGAGGCACGCCGTCAATGGGCGCGCGTGGTGTCGGCGGATGAATCGCGCGTCCTGTTTGAGCGCCTGGGTGGCTCGAGCACCGGTGCGCTGAGCCAGGTTTCCCGCGATTTGGCAACCTCGGAGGGCTCTACGCTTTACCTGGGTCTTACCGCCAAGGCGACGTCGACGGTTGTACGTGCGAGCATGGTGATTGCCGATGTGTTTGACGGCGTTCGCGAGCTTGGCCGCCGTGCCCGCGGGGGCTATGACAATGCGAACCTATGGATTGGCCCCGAGCTGCGCGAATCTGACGACTGGCATGATTTCTTACAGTCGGCCTACACTGCCATCGACGCATTGGAACAAGCTGACAAGAGCGTTGACGCGCTGGTGCAAGCCGTCGCCGCCGACAAGCCCGAGGTTGTTGTCGACCTGGGTGACATCTCGCGCCGCCTACACGAGTTGGCCGAGAACCTCAAACTCATCATTGACGGTACCGACGAACACTACGTGTACTCGCTGCAGGTCAATCGCAGACTGCGTGCCGGCGGCGAGTCGATGACTGCAGAGCGCATCGATATTGGCGAGGCCTTGGCAACCGAGTGGCTGCCCGAGGTCCACACGGCTATCTTTGCATCGGCGACCATGACGGTGTCCAAAAGCTTTGAACACTTTAACCACGCGGTCGGCCTCGATCGCATCGGTGCTTCAACATCTTCATCGCTGCACTTGGACTCGAGCTACGACTTCGATTCGAACATGGCTGTAGTCGTTGCGGGCGATATCCCCGATCCGCGCGATCGCGAGAGCTATCTTACGGCGCTCGAGCGCGTGCTGGTCGACGCCCATCTTGCCATGGGCGGATCGGTGCTCACGCTGTTCACCAATCGGCGCGACATGGAAGACCTGTACACCCGCGTTGAGCCCAAGATGGCCCGTGCGGGTCTGGAACTCAACTGCCAGCAGCGCAACTCGTCTCCTCGCCGTCTGCGCGATCGCTTTATCAACGAACCGACCTCGTCGCTCTTTGCGCTTAAGGCCTTTTGGGAAGGGTTTGACGCCAGCGGCGAGACGCTGCGCTGTGTCATCATCCCCAAGCTGCCGTTCTCGAGCCCCACAGACCCGCTCTCATGCGAGCGCAATCTGCGTGAAGACCGCGCTTGGGCGCGCTATTCGCTGCCCGAGGCCGTGCTCGAGGTCAAGCAGGCCGCCGGTCGCCTCATTCGCTCATCGACCGATTGTGGCGTACTCATCTTGGCCGACCCGCGCCTGGTGACGAAGGGCTACGGCAAGAAATTCTTAACGTCGCTGCCCACGAGTTCCTATCAGCGCATCGAGTCGGCACAAATCGGGCACTATCTACAGCTGTGGCGCGCGCGCCACGAGCGGCGCCGCTAAAGCGGACAGACGAGGGATTTTGCCATATCGCACAGACGCTCTGACAGGGCGGGGTCATCCAGGATGCGGATGGGCCC
>CABUDJ010000032.1 GCA_902490325.1 uncultured Collinsella sp.
AAGGGGTGGGGAAAGGTGTTGAAAAATGGGGCGGTTCCCCATATTATTGATGACGTCGACAGGCGGGGTGGTTCCCCGCGTACGTGCCATCTGAGTAACCGAGGGGAGGGCGCACATGGGAATGACTGGTGCATACGAGCGCAATCTCGATGCAAAAGGTCGTCTGTCCCTGCCTGCACCCCTTCGCGAGGAGCTTGGAGAGCACGTTCGCGTGTTCAAAGCCCTGGATGTCGATGCTCTGTACGTGTTCTCTGCCGAGGCCTTCGATAAGTGGGTCGAAGGACTCTTCGCGGGTCGTGAGGGCCACGAGGGTTTTAACCCGCGTGACATTAATGACCAGAAGCTCATGAGGGCGATCAACAAGCGCACCACGTCGATGGACGTGGACAGCGCCGGTCGTATCGGTCTTTCCGAGTCTCTCCGCAAGCAGGCGAACCTCGACCGCGAGGTCACGGTTGTGGGCAACTACGACCACCTTGAGGTTTGGGATCGCGCCGCGGCCGATGAGGACGATGACGATGAGGCCCTGCTGGACCTCTTCTTCTCGTAAGGGCAAGGCACGGGTAACGGATGGAGCGTGGGATCTTGACACAAGAATATCGGCATGAACCTGTCATGCTCGGCGAAGTGCTTGAGTCGCTGCGGCTAAAGAGCGGCTCCGTTGTCTGCGATTGCACCCTTGGCGGTGCCGGCCATTCGGTAAAGATGGCCGCGCAGGTGGGGGAGACGGGCCTTTTGCTCGGCGTCGATCAGGACGACATGGCCCTCGAGGCCGCTGGCGCCCGTCTGGACCGCGAGGTTCCCGGCGTTCCGCACCAGCTGCTGAAGGGCAACTTCGGCGACTTGGACGAGCTGCTTTGCTCGGCCGAGGTGCCCGGGGTCGATGGCTTCCTGTTCGATTTGGGCGTTTCGTCACCGCAACTCGATATCCCTGGCAGGGGCTTTTCGTATAACGAGGACGCCCCATTGGACATGCGGATGGATCCGGGTAATAACACCTTAAACGCAGCTGAGGTCATCAACACCTATAACGAACACGACCTCGCCCGGATTCTACGCGTCTACGGCGAAGAGAAGTTCGCCTCGCAGATTGCGCGCGAGATCGTGCGCCGCCGCGAGCAAGAACCGATCGAAACCACCGGCCAATTTGTTGAGATCATCAAGGCGGGTATCCCGGCTGCCGCTCGTCGGCATGGCGGACACCCGGCCAAGAAAAGTTTCCAGGCCATTCGCATCGAGGTCAATCACGAGCTCGATGTGCTCGAACGAGGGCTTGATGCCGCCACCAGGTGGCTCAACCCGGGCGGACGTATCTGCGTCATCTCGTATCACTCGCTCGAGGACCGTATCGTAAAGAACCACTTTAAGGAGATGAGCCAGGGGTGCACGTGCCCGCCGGAGATTCCGGTGTGCGTGTGCGGCAACGTGCCGATACTCAAGGTCATCACCCGCAAACCCTTGGTTGCCCAGCCTGATGAGGTTGAGCGCAACCCTCGGGCGAGATCAGCCAAAATCCGCGTGGCGCAGCGTCTGTAGGCGCGACCGCGCGATATTGGACCTCCCGCTCGCACCATAAACGAAGCTTAAACACACTACCAACGTACTCGGGATGGGAGGCGGCATATCATGGGCTACAACACTTCAAGCGCAGCACTCGCCTATGATATGAACGCCATGCCCGCCTATCGTGAGACGCCGCAGGCCCCCGTTGCTCCCCGTGAGCAGCGCGCGCCGCGCTTTGATGTCTACACGGGCGCGGGCCGTCAGGCAAACCAGGTGGTAAGCCCGGTTTTCATGAGCGTTCTTAAAACGTTTTGCATCATTGCGGCTATCTTCATGACGATCGGCGTCGCCCGCGTGGCGCTCGCCGGCGTTACGGCCCAGGTGCTCAACAGCAACGCCGAGCTTACCAACACGCTCGAAAAGGCGACCGATGAGAGCTCCGACCTGGAGGTCATGCATTCGGTCTATGGCGCCGACACGCGCATTCGCGACCTTGCGGGCGCTTATGGCATGGTGGAGCCCAGCGAGAGCGTTACACTTGACTTTTCGCAGGATGCAGCCGCGGGCGCCAACGCGACCGCGACCGCTCAGTAGCAAGACGGTAGCTGAGTATGACAAATGACTATCGCCGCGGTTCCGATGGGGGCCGCGGTTCTGGACGTCCCTCGTCGCGGGGACGTTCTGGTTATCAAGGAACGGGTCGGCAATCTTACAACGCCGGGCAGTCCCGTGGCAACGACCCGGCGTCGCGACTTCGCGGCTCGGGCGGCCCTCAAGTGCATAACACCAGGTCGCGCAAGAGTTCGTCGACCGAATGGCTCACAGGCGCGCCTCTGCCTCGTCGCAAAGCCGTCATGGGCTTCATTGGGCTTGGCTTGGGCTTGGGCGTCTTTCGCCTTGCCGACTATCAAATTGTCGAAGCCGATAAACTGCGCGAGCGTGCCGATGCGCGCCGCCTGCTTGCGCAGACCCTCTATGCCAAACGCGGCACCATCTACGACCGCAACGGCAACGTGTTGGCGTCGTCGGTCGAATGTCGCAACATCGCCGTGAACCCGCAGCTTGTCGAGGATGTTGACAAGACGGTGTCGGCGCTGGTCAAGGCAACTGGAATCGATAAAAAGACCTGCCGCAAGCTCGTCGAGTCCGATGGAACCTGGGTGTATATCAAGCGCCAGGTGGACGAAGACGATGTTGCGGCGCTGGAGAAGAAGAACCTGCCCGGCGTGCTTTTTGAGCAGGCCATGAAGCGTGTATATCCATACGGCAATCTGGCATCGCAGGTGCTGGGTGTAGTGAATGTAGACAACGACGGCTTGACGGGTCTCGAAAAGCAATACAACAAGCTTCTGACCGGCGCGAACGGTTCTCTCGTACGCGAGCGCGCGAGGGACGGCAGCTATATCGCGGGCGGTGCCTATAAAAAGGTGGCTGCGGTCGACGGCGTTGATATCGTGACGACGCTCGACGTCAATATCCAGCGTGCGGCCGAGGATGCCCTGGCAGAGGCTGTCGAGAAGACAAAGGCCAAGAACGGCTCGGCGCTGGTCACCGATCCTACGACAGGCGAGATCTTGGCAGCCTGCTCGTACCCGACTTACGACCAGACCGATCTGGAGAACGCCAAGACCGAGGATATGAACCTGCGCCTGGTCACTGACGCCTACGAGCCCGGCTCGGTCTTTAAGACGCTCGTGGCGGGCGCCGGCTTCGACTTGGGTGTCGTGCGATCGAGTACGTCGTTTGAGGTGCCGGCGAGCATCAAGGTGGGCGACGATACCGTCACCGATGCCGACAAGCGCGACTATGCCATGACCATGGATGTGCGCGAGATGATGCGCCGTTCGTCCAATGTGGGCTTTGTCCTAGTGGGGCGCAAGATCGGTGCCGACGACTTTGCCGCCTATGTGGACAAGTGGGGCATCGGTCACAGCTCGGGTGTCGATTTTCCGGGCGAGAGCCTGGGTATCGTCAAGGAGCGTGACCAGTATGACGGCGCCACGCTGGGCTCGATGAGCTTTGGACAGGCACTGTCCGTCTCGCCAATTGAGATCGCACGTGCCGTGGGCGGCATCGCCAACGACGGCGTGATGATGACACCGCACTTCTATAAGTCCAGCAAGGGCGACGAGAAGGACTGGGGCGAAGGCGAGCGCGCGATTTCTGAGGATGCCGCATCCCAGGTGACATCGTGCATGCAGACGGTCGTGTCCGAGGGTACGGGCGTTGGCGGCGCGGTTGACGGCTATGACGTGGCGGGTAAGACCGGTACGGCCGAACGTGCCGACGAGAACGGCGGCTACCTCAAGGAGAACTACATGTCGTCCTTTATGGGCTTTGCACCGGCACAATCGCCCAAAGTGCTGTGCTATATCACGCTCGACGGAACGCCGAGCGGTTCAGATGCCGCTGCGGTGCCGTTCCAGTCCATTATGGCCAACGCGCTCGACGTGCTGGGTATCCCGCACACGAAGTAGGGGGTTACAATCTTTGGGGCGTTGTTTGTTGTCCCATATGAGGGTGTTCACATGCCCTGCACCACGCATGTGCGGCGCTGGGATACAATACGCCGATAGCATTATTAGGTTTACAGGGGAGCTGCAATGATAGAGATCGCCGTCAACAACCTCGCGGCCGCAACAGGGGCCCGAACCGTGACGGGAGAAGCCGATCGGGTATGCCGCGGGTGCGTTATCGACTCGCGCCAGGTCGAGGAAGGGACGATTTTCGTCGCCTTTCCCGGTGAAAACGTCGACGGCAATGATTTTGCTTCCCGTGCCGTCCAGTCGGGTGCCGGCGCCGTCGTGATGACGCGTGAGCCCGAGGCCGAGCTGGTCTCGCTGGCGCAGGACAAGGGGTGCGCCATCCTGCTGACCGATGATCCCGAGGAGTTTCTGCTGCGTTTGGCGCACACGTATCGCCTGGAGCTTGGCTGCCTGGTCGTTGGTATTACCGGTTCCATCGGCAAGACGACGACCAAGGACGTGCTCGCCGCCGTGCTCGCCAAGCGCTATCGTGTCTGGGCCACCAAGGGCAATTTCAATAACCTGATCGGCATGCCGCTCACGGTGCTTTCCGCTCCGGCCGATACCGAGGTCCTGGTGCTCGAGATGGGCATGAACCATTTCCACGAGATTGAGCGCCTGTCCCAGTCCGCCAATCCCAACCTTGCCATCGTGAGCAAGATTGGTACCTCTCACATCGGCATTTTGGGCAGCCGCGAGAACATCGCCCGCGCTAAGGCCGAGATTGTCCAGGGCATGTGCGCCGCCGGCGACTTCTTGCCGCTGCTGGTTTTGGGCGGTGAGGACGACTTTACGCCGTTCATTCGCGATACGTTCGCCCAGCCTGCTGGTATCGATGTGATGCTGGCCGGCGTCTCGGACGATGATGAGGTCCGTGCCCGCGACATTCGTGTTGATGACGAGGGCCGTCCGGTCTTTACGCTCGATTTTGGCCAGGGTGAGACGACCGATACCATGCTTGCCATCCCCGGCGTGCAGTCCGTCCCAAATGCCGTTAAGGCCGCCGCAGTTGCCTATCGCCTGGGCGTGACGCCCGAGCAGATCGATGCTGCCTTTAGGGGCCTCACGATCACCGGGCACCGCCAGGAGGTCAAGCGCGCCAAGAGCGGTGCCCGCGTCATCGACGATTCCTATAACGCCAGCGCCGAATCCATGGCTGCTGGTCTCGATCTGCTGTGCTCGCTTTCGTGCACGGGGTCTCGCATGGCGATCCTGGGCGAGATGGGCGAGATGGGCGATGAGGCTCCTCGCATGCATGAGCTCGTGGGCGCCTATGCCGCCGCCAAGAAGCTCGACATGCTGGCGTGCGTGGGTGGTGAGCTGGCCCAGCTTATGGCCGATGCCGCGCGCATGATGGGCATGGACGAGGACCGCATCCAGGTGTTCTCCGATTATCAGCAGGTGCTCGACCGCATGGGCGGCGCGCTTGAAAAACATGATGTTGTACTGGTCAAGGGTTCCCGCTTTGTTGAGCTCGACCGCTTTGTGGAAGGTGTGTGCTAGCCCATGTTCGGCAATCCCTCGTATCCAACGTATCAGGCTTTTTTGGGGCTTGGCATCGCCGCTGCCATTGCGCTGCTGCTCATGCCGTGGTGGATCAAGCTACTTAAGGTCGAGGGTATCGGCCAGCAGGTTCGTGCCGACGGCCCCAAGCGTCATTTGGTTAAGCAGGGAACGCCCACCATGGGTGGCGTTGTCATTCTCGTCGCGATTTCGCTGACCTGCCTGCTGATGGGCAAGCTCACCACCGAGCTCGTGCTCGTGCTGCTCGCCACGCTGGCGACAGGCGTGCTGGGCCTGATCGACGACCTGACCTCCGTTACGCATGGGCGCTCGCTCGGTCTGAC
The DNA here is from genome assembly GCA_902490325.1 of uncultured Collinsella sp. Classification (GTDB taxonomy): domain Bacteria; phylum Actinomycetota; class Coriobacteriia; order Coriobacteriales; family Coriobacteriaceae; genus Collinsella. The sequence continues at coordinate 5,876 of CABUDJ010000032.1, forward strand.
GCCTCATGCCAAGATGATCGGCCTAACCATTATCTGTGTCACCTTTACGGTACTTGCCGTTAACTGGTGCGGCGTCGCCCCCGAGATTCGTTTTCCCGGCGGCCTGACGATTGACCTTGGCGTGCTTTCGACCACCATCTGCGGCCTTTCGTTCCCGTGGCTCTACATTGTCTTTTGCTGGCTGATGATCGCTGGTCTTTCTAATGCCGTGAACCTGACCGATGGCCTTGACGGTCTTGCTGGCGGCACCTCCATGATTGCCATGCTCGCCATGGCTGCCATGGCGTTTTTGCACGGAGACGTGAACCTGTCCATCTTCTGCACCGCGTGTGCCGGTGCCTGCTTGGGCTTTCTGTGGTTCAACTGCTATCCGGCGAGCATCTTTATGGGCGATACCGGCTCGCTTGCCCTAGGCGCCGCGTTTGCCTGCACGTCCATCATGACCAACACCGAGGTCGTCTCCCTCATCATCGGCGGCCTGTTTATCGTTGAGACCCTGTCGGTCATGATTCAGGTTGTCTACTTCCACTTTACGCACAAGCGCGTCTTCCTTATGGCGCCCATCCATCATCATTTCGAAAAGAAGGGCTGGGCCGAGACCAAGGTCGTCATCCGTTTTTGGATTATCGCTGCTGCCTTTGGTGCCGTTGGCCTTGCCCTGTTCTTCCAGTTGGGATAGTGGTCTTTCATGCCTCTTGCTGATGTCTTTAGCCTGCTCGTTTTGGGTCAGGGCAAATCCGGTCTCGATGTCGCCCGCTGGGCGCTGGCACATCCCGAGCGCGTAAGTGCCGTTACCGTGTATGGCGGTGGCACCTCTGAACCCAATGACGCCACGCGTGCGCTCGAGGCTGCTGGTGCGTCGTTTGTCTATGGGACCGAACAGGTCGAGGGCGCCTATGACGTATGCGTGACGTGCCCGGGCATCTCGGAGTTCTCGGGCTTCTTTAAGGCCGGGCGCGAGCATGCCGCCCAGATTATGGGTGAGCCCGAGTTTGCCTATCGCCTGTCGCCCGATAACTGGATTGCCATCACGGGCACCAACGGCAAGACGACCACCACGTCGCTGGCTGATTATCTGCTTAAGGCTGCCGGCGAGGCCAGCGTTGCTGTCGGCAACATCGGCGAGCCGCCGGTCAACGAGATTGACGGCCGAGCCCACAACGAGTGGTTTGTGGCTGAGCTCTCGAGCTATCAGATTGCTACGACAACCGAGCTCCACCCCCGCGTGGCGGTGCTGCTCAACATCACTCCCGACCACTTGGGCTGGCATAAGAGCCATAAGAACTACGCGCTTGCCAAGATCAAACTGTTTGACAATATGGTCGATGACGATCTGGCGGTTGTCGACGTCGAAGACGCCGGCATTCACGAGTTCGATGAGTACATCTACACGCCGGGTCGTCGCATCTGCAAGGTTGCCTTTGACGAGCCTGAGGGCGAGGATGCCGCCTTTGTGCGCGACGGCAAGATGGTCGTGCGCCTGAAGGGCGTCGAGACCCCGCTCATCGCTACATCCGAGCTCAAGATCTCGGGCCATCACAATGTTATCAATGCCCTGTGCGCCGCCACGGCTGCCTTGGCGGTCGGTGCCGATGTCGATGGTGTCTGCCGCGGTCTTGCCTCGTTCCAGCCGCTCGAGCACCGCGTGGAGCCGTGTGGCGAGATTGACGGCGTGCGCTACGTCAACGATTCCAAGGCGACCAACACCGATGCGGTCGAGAAGGCACTGACGGCATTTCCCGATGACGACGTGATCTTGCTGCTCGGCGGCCACGATAAGGGCACGCCGCTCACGGACTTCGCGCGCGTTGTTATGGATAACGTACGCTCGGTCGTCTGCTTTGGCGATGCGCGCGAGCGTTTCACCGCCGCTATGGACGAGGCCGATGTCGACGGCGATGTGGATATCGCCCAGGCGGATGACCTGCGCGATGCCGTGGACGTCGCCCGTTCGCTGTCGAGCCGTGGCGACGTGATCTTACTTTCTCCTGCCTGCTCTTCGTTCGATGAGTTCTCGGGCTATGAGGAGCGCGGCCGCGTGTTTAAGGACTATGTGGCCCAGCTTGCCGCTGCGGCGAAATCGCAAATGGAATAGGGGTTGCCGGTGAGAGAGGAGAGCCCCCGACAAGGTATGAGGAGGCCCGACTCGGACCGTGCTTCCTCGCGGCGCAGCACACCGCGTTCCGGTCGCGGCGGGCAGTCGTTTAGCGAACGCTATATTGCCGGCGTTCCCGCCCGTATCATGCGCCCCCGTTTGATATTCATGGCCTGCTTGTTTACCTTGGTATGCTTTGGCCTGCTGATGGTGTACTCGGCGTCTTCGGTCGAGGCGCTGCACGAGAATGGCTCGGCGACGTTTTTTCTGGGTCGACAGGCCGCGTTTGCCGTGGTCGGTGTTCTGGCGCTGATTGCCATCGTGCGCGTTTTGCCGGACAGCTGGTTTGGGGAGGATGTGCTCAGGATCTTCCTCATAGGCATGATAGGGCTACTGTTTCTGGTGTTCTTGGTGGGCAGCGGCAGCCGTGGCGCCACGCGCTGGCTTAACATCGCCGGTATTCAGTTCCAGCCTTCCGAGTTTTTAAAGCCATTTGCCATTGCGTATTCGGCCATCATGCTTGATCGCTTCTTTTCGCCCGGTGGCAACATCAACGAATTCCTTCGCAAGATGGGCATCTACCTGGGCATTTCGCTCTTTCTGATCTTTATCCAGCCCGATTTCGGTACTGTCCTGATCATCCTGTTGACCCTCATGTGCATGGCGTTGTTTGCGGGTCTCGACCCCAGATTTATCATCGGCGTGCTAATCTTCGGCATTCTCGTGATCGTGATTGCGCTTGTCGCAGAGCCGTACCGTATGGTGCGTATTCAGGTTGCCTTGAACCCTTGGGCCGACGAGTATGGTGACGGCTATCAGGCCACGCTTGCCATTATGGCCTTTGCCTCGGGCGGTCTGTTCGGCCGTGGCATCGGCAACTCAACCATGAAGTACTCGTATCTGCCCGAGGCGCACAATGACTACATCCTGGCCATCATTGGCGAGGAAGTCGGTTTTGTCGGAACCGTGCTGTTCTTCTTGGTGTTTGCGATGCTGATCTACTCGGCGTTTCGCATTGCCGAGCAGGCGACCGATCGCCGGGGCGCGCTTATGGCGTCTGGCTCCGCGGTCATTCTCGCAGTGCAGTTTTTGATTAACGCGCTGGGCATCCTCAACGTGTTTCCCATGACGGGCAAACCGTTGCCGTTTATTAGCTACGGCGGTTCGTCGATTATTGTGTCGCTCATGCTTGCCGGGTTGATCCTGCGCGTTTCGTACGAGAGCGCCCGCCGCGATGAGTATGACCGCCGCCGCGAGAGCTTTGCCGTTATGGATGAGAGTACCGCCGGCGTGCCCCACGTGCGCGGCGAGCGATCTTCGCGTAACGGTTTTATCGTCCTGGATGGCTCTGCGACCGAGCCGGCAGCCCGCCCGCGTCAGCGAACGGCGCCGCAAGGTCGTCCTCAGCGCCCCAGCCCTCGCAACGCGGGCGGCGGATATAATCGAATCGATTTGAACTCGGACCCGTCGGCGCGTCTGCGTACCGACGACCAGGGACCGCGTGTACGAAGGGACTACCATGACCGATAAAATGACCGTTGCTATTGCAGCCGGCGGCACGGCCGGGCACATCAACCCCGCGCTCGCCTTGGCCGAAGAGCTGCGTGACCGTGGCCACCACGTTGTGTTCGTGGGCCAGTCGCGCAAGCTCGAGGGTCGTCTGGTCCCCGAGGCTGGGTTTGATTTTGTGCCCATTACGGTCACGGGCTTCGACCGCTCCCGTCCTTGGACGGCGCTGACCTCGCTGTGGCGTGTCAACAAAGCCAAGCGTGCGCTCGCCAGTCATTTCTCAAAGGTCGGCAAGCCCGATGCCGCCATTGGTTTTGGTGCCTATGTCGAGGTTCCGCTGCTGGGGTGGTGCAAGGGCGCGGGCGTTCCGTATCTGCTGCATGAGCAGAACTCTGTTCCGGGCCTGGCCAACAAGATGATGAACTCCCACGCCGCCCGCGTGTGCATCTCGGTGCCGGCAGCGCGTTCGGTCTTTGAGCGCGAAGGTGACCCTGACCACGTGCTCATGACCGGCAACCCCGTACGTCGCTCGGTGATCGAGGGCGATCGCGCTCGCGGCCGCAAGGCACTTGGCGTTCCCGAGGACGCTACGCTGCTGCTCGTCTTTGGCGGTTCACTTGGCGCCCAGCACCTCAACGAGCGTGTGGCTTCGCTCAAAAACGAGCTGCTTTCGCGCAAGAACCTCTATGTGTTGCATTCGACGGGTGCCGACGGCTTTGAGGAGACCGAGCGCGCTTTGGCGCTGACGCCCGAGGAGGCGAAGCGTTACCGCGTCCAGCCTTACATCGACAACATGGGCGATATGCTGGCTGCTGCCGATTTGGTGCTCTCGCGTTCGGGCGCATCGAGCGTGGCCGAGATCGCTGCACTCGCCGTGCCTTCGGTGCTCGTGCCGTACCCGCATGCGACGGCCGACCACCAAACCACCAATGCCCGTTATCTGGTCGACGCTGGGGCCGGCGTGCTCTGCGCCGATGCCGATATCGACGGTTCTGCCTTTGCCGATGAACTGCTGCACCTGGTCGATGACGCGGCGGCGCGCGACGCCATGCGTCAGGCGGCGCGTGGTCTGGCTCAGGATAGGGCCGCCGCTCTTCTGGCGGATGCGGTAGAGGGTTTGCGTTAGTTAGACGGGATATCGTCGGTCGCCCTCGCGCTGATGCGGTAGGTGCGGTACAGTTAACGGGTTACAGGCAGTGTTTACGCAAGGAGTACACGAGCACATGGCTGATTCCCAGACTGCAACCTCCGCGCCCGAGTTTAAGAGCGCCCACTTTATCGGTATCGGCGGCGCCGGCATGAGCGGCATCGCCCTCGTTCTTCACGAGCGCGGTTATGCCGTTACCGGCTCCGACCTTAAGACGTCACGTTATATCCGCCAGCTTACCCGCGCTGGTGTGAAGGTGCATGTGGGCCATGAGGCCGCCACGATCGACGAGGTCAAGCCCGACGTGGTTGTTGTCTCCACCGCTATTCCGGAGTCCAACCCTGAACTCGTGCGCGCTCGCGAGCTTGGTATTCCCGTGTGGCCCCGTGCCAAGATGCTCTCTGCTTTGGGCCACGGCTACACCACCGTCGCTGTTGCCGGCACGCATGGCAAGACCACCACGTCTTCGATGTGCGCCACCATGCTCGACCGCATGGGTCTGGATCCGAGCTTCTTGATCGGTGGCATCGTCGAGGGCTATGACACGAACGGCAAGAACGGCTCGGGCGACTACTTTGTCGCTGAGGCCGACGAGTCCGACAGCTCCTTCCTGTTCCTGAACCCCAACGTGGTCATCGTGACCAACGTCGAGGCCGACCACCTCGATCACTACTCGGGTATCGAGGAGATCGAGGCAACTTTCGCCAAATTCATGAGCCTGGTGGGCGAGGACGGCACCGTCATCGTCTGCGGTGAGGACCCGCATCTGGTCGAGCTCGCCAAGTCGACGGGTCGTCACGTGCTTTCCTACGGCTTTGCCGAGAGCAACGACATCGTCTGCATGCACCCGGATGTCAAGGGCATCCAGAGCGATTTTATCGTTCGCTTTGAGGACGGCACTGAGCACGCTGTGGAGATCAAGAGCAATCCCGGTCGCCACAACATGCTCAACGCCACGGCGGTGCTCACCGTCGCCCATGTCCTGGGCCTTGACATCGACGCCGCCGCCAAGGCGCTCTCGAGCTTTGAGGGCGTCCGCCGTCGCTTTACCCACGTGGGCGATATCGATGGCATCACCGTGGTCGATGATTACGGCCATCACCCCACCGAGATCAAGGCGACGCTTGCTGCTGCTTCGTCGCTGGGCTACAAGCACGTCGACGTCGTGTTCCAGCCGCACCGCTATTCGCGCCTGCAGGCCCTGTGCGACGACTTTGCCGATGCATTTGCCAATGCCGATAAACTGCTGCTGATTGATGTGTTCTCGGCTGGCGAGATGCCCATTCCGGGTGTCACCTCTAAGATGCTCGCCGATACCGTGCGCGCCAAGCATCCTGGCAAGGAGGTCGTGTACTGCTCCAGCCGTCTTGAGCTCAATCAGGAGCTCGAGCAGATGGTGGGCGAGGGCGACCTGCTGCTCACTATGGGTGCCGGTGACGTTACGACCGTCGGTCCCGAGTTCATTGAGTATCTGACTGCCAAGAAAGACGCTTAAGTCTAATGGGTCTGTTTAACGCCGTCATGGCGCTCTCGGGCATGATCGACACGGATGTGATCGAGGACGAGCGCCTTGCGCGTCATACGAGCTATCGTATCGGCGGCAAGGCCGACCTCTTTGTGACGTGCCATAGCTATCATGCCCTCCGCCGCGCCGTGGCGGTGCTCGATCGCGAGCAGGTGCCGTGGGTCATCATCGGCAAGGGCTCCAATCTGCTGGTTGCCGATGGCGGTTATCGCGGCGCCGTCATTTCGCTCGGACGTGAGTTTCAGCGCACGGTTGTTGCCGATGACGGTTGTACGCTGACGGTCGGTGCGGGCGTGATGTTTGCGCGCCTGGTCAACGATGCCCTGTCGCGTAGCCTCTCGGGCCTTGAGTTTGCCGTTGGCATCCCTGGTTCGGTTGGCGGTGCGATATCTATGAATGCCGGCACACGGACCGAGTGGATTGGCTCGCTGGTTGAGGATGTCGTAACGTTTGACCCGGCATCCGGTATCAAACATTATGCGGGGTCCGAGATCACTTGGGGCTACCGCGAATGTAGCCTTCCCCGCAATGAGATCATCCTCGAGTGCGTGCTCAAGCTTAAACCGGCGCCCAAGGCCGACATTCGCGAGCGCATGGAGCGGTACCTGACGAGGCGCAAGCGTACACAGCCCATGGGTCGCGCATCCTGCGGGTCGGTCTTTCGCAACCCGCCCGATGCGAGCGTGGGCAAGCTTATCGAGGATTGTGGATTAAAGGGTTTTTCGATTGGCGGCGCGGAAGTTTCGCCCGTTCACGCTAATTTTATCGTTAATAACGGAACTGCCTCGGCCGATGACGTTGCCGCGGTTATCAGACATGTGCACGGAAAGGTGAGGGAGGCGTATGGCATCGAGCTCAGACCGGAAGTTAAATTCCTCGGCTTCTAGAGCATCGAAACCCACCTTCCGCCGCGCCGGAGGGCGTTCCGGCGCGCCTGCCAAACCTCAACGCAATATCGTCGCGCACTCTAAGCCTGTCGGGCATGCTCGACAGACCAGTCGTCCGGTTGTCGGCTCGCAGCTCGGTAATCGTCCGGCCGCAAAAAAGTCCTCGCGTCCCTCGGTGACGTCAAAGCCTGTTATGGGCGCCAAGCCTGCCCGTCCTATGGCAACTCCTAAGCCCTCGACAGGAACTAAGGCGGCGCGTCCGAGTCGCACGCTGGGCGCATCGAAACCGCGCTCGCTGACATCGGTGCCGGCTACCGCCAAGAAGCCTTCGGGTAAAAAAGGCGTCAACCCGTTGTCTTTACTTAGGGCGATGGCAAATAAAACATCAGACGCCGCTTCTGTCGTTACAGGCAAAGGCAAAATCGTGGGCGGCGTTTTGGCCGTCTTGGCCGTGCTCGTCGTCGTTGCTATCGTGGTGATTAACTCTGGATTGTTTACCGCCACTGATATTCAGATTCAAGGCAGCGAGCATGTGACGAAGCACGATGCTATCCAGCTGATCGATTTGCCCGAGGGAACGTCGCTTTTTAACGTCGATCCCGACCAGATTACCGAGGACCTCAAGCAGAACCCGTGGGTCTCGGGCGTGGATGTCCAGCGTCAGTTCCCACATACGCTCATCATTACGCCGATGGAGCGCAAGGTCATTGCAATTGCCTATATCAGCTCCGATGACCTTGCCTGGGCCATCGGGGATGATGACACCTGGATCGCCCCGCTGTCGACGTCGGTCGAAGTGGATGACCAGGGCAACGTCATCACGACGGGGCAGGGCTCAAATACCCTGACCGGCATTGATGCCGCGCTGGCGCTCGCTAAGCACTATGGCGCGGTGTTGTTGACTGATGTCTCGGCGGATGTCGCTCCGGTTTCCGGCCAGGCAGTGAGCTCCAAGGCCGTTAAGGCTGGCTTGGATTATGTGCGTGGTTTTTCGAGCGAGTTCTTGGGACAAGTCAAGGATATTTCCACGCCTTCGGTCGAAGCCATCTCGGCAAACCTCAATAACGGCATTGAGGTGTCGCTGGGCGATTCGAACGATATCGTCAAGAAGGAGCGCGTAGTCACCAAGCTGCTTTCGCAGGTAGAGGGCGTAACGTATATCAATGTGCGCTCTCCGGGTAACTATACATTTAGGAACGCTCCGACCTCGTAGCGCTGGTTGATGCTTTGTTGAGGGGCCATACCACGCCGTTTATCTGGTTTGTTTGGTTTTCACGGTCAATTATTTGACTGATACGTTCATAATGTGCAAACATAATACGGTTTACCTTTGCATTTACTTTCAACCTGAAGGTTAATGTGCGCAGGGGTCGACCCATGCTATGGCTATAACCTTTGTTCGGAGGACCGACATGCACGAGACAGAGATCAACAACTACCTTGCCGTCATTAAGGTGGTCGGCGTCGGCGGCGGCGGTACCAACGCGGTCAATCGAATGATCGAAGAGGGCATCCGCGGCGTCGAGTTTGTTGCCATCAACACCGATGCTCAGGCACTCGCGATCTCTGATGCCGATATCAAGGTGCACATCGGCACCGACCTTACCCGCGGCCTGGGCGCCGGCGCCAACCCCGAGGTTGGCCGCAAGGCTGCCGATGAGTCCCGCGACGACATTGCCGAGGCGCTCGCTGGTGCCGACATGGTGTTCATCACCTGCGGCGAGGGCGGTGGCACCGGTACCGGCGCTGCTCCCATCGTTGCCGATATCGCGATGAACGAGGTCGGTGCGCTGACCGTCGCCGTCGTGACCAAGCCCTTCACCTTCGAGGGCCGCAAGCGCAAGAAGAGCGCCGAGGAGGGCATTAAGACCCTCTCCGATTGCGTCGACACCATGATCGTCATCCCTAACGATAAGCTGCTCGACATCGCCGAGAAGAAGACCACCATGCTCGAGGCCTTCGCGATTGCCGATGGCGTCCTTTCCCAGGGCACCCAGGGCATCACCGACCTCATCACCGTCCCCGGTATCATCAACCTGGACTTCGCCGATGTTAAGACCATCATGAAGCAGGCCGGTACCGCCATGATGGGTATCGGTACCTCTTCTGGGGACACCCGTGCCGTCGACGCTGCCCAGCAGGCCATCTCCAGCCCGCTGCTCGAGAGCTCCATCGATGGTGCCACGCGCGTGCTGCTCTCCATCGCCGGTTCCAAGGACCTGGGCATCCAGGAGATCAGCGACGCCGCCGACGTTGTCGCCAACGCCGTCGACCCCGAGGCCAACATCATCTTCGGTACCGTTGTCGACGAGTCCCTGGGCGATCAGGTGCGTATCACCGTCATCGCTACGGGCTTCTCCGACTCCAACGTCAACCGTCAGGACGAGCTCTTTGCTGCTCAGCAGTCTCAGAGCAAGGCCGCTGCCTCCGCTGAGCCGCAGCGCACCGCTCCTGCCACGAGCCCGGCTCAGGCCGCTCCGACCCGCAATGTCGGTGGCACCGAGCTTCCTAACTTCGGCAACGATCAGTTCGAGCTTCCCGACTTCCTGAAGCGCGGTAGCTTCTAAGTCGTTCTTTGCATTGTTGTGCGCAGGGGCGTGTCCGTATGGACGCGCCCTTTTTATTTCGACTTTGTAAACTAGAACCTCCAATCTCTTTACGTTCCCTTTACGATTGCCTCCAGCGCAGCAGGTATCCTTTTAGAGAAGTATGACAGCCGTATAAACGCGGGCTGTAGCGGCGATGCCGCGGTACTTGTGTTATTAGGAGGCTTTAGTATGGCAGCACGTGCGGACAAAGTTTCGCGTGTCGACCATGATGGAGTTACGTTGGTGGAGGGCGCGACATCCGATGTTCGCTTTGCCTTCACCGAGCGCGCCGGTGGCGTTTCCGAAGATGCGTACTCCTCACTCAACTTGGGCTCGCATGTTGGCGATGACCCCTTTGCTGTTCAAGAAAATCGTCGTCGTGCGCTCGAGGCTATGGGTGCCGCCGAGTGCGAGCACAACCTGCTCGTTCCCAATCAGGTCCATGGTGATCATATCGTTGCGGTGACCTCGAACGGCGCCGATGACCTTGAGGACGTTCGCGAGCAGATTGCCGAGGGCTGTGATGCCATCGTCTGCACGGCGTATAACGTGCCCGTGCTGCTCTGCTTTGCCGACTGCGTTCCCGTGGTGCTGGTGGCCCCCGGCGGATTTGCCGTGGTGCACTCCGGTTGGAAGGGCACGATTGCACGTATTTCCGCCAAGGCGTGCCAGGCGCTTTGCGATGCTGCCGGTTGCGATGCGAGCGACGTTTCCGCCTATATCGGCCCCCATATCTTGGGTGACGAATATGAGGTATCCCAGGAACTCATGGATCGCTTTGCCGCCGAGTTCTCTTGCATCGATGCGAATACCTCTCGCATGCTTGATCTTTCCGCTGCCATTCGCGAGGCGCTGGTAGATGTCGGTGTCGACGCGGATAATATCGTGGATACCCAGCTTTCGACCGTGCGTCAGAACGACCGCTTTTATTCCTACCGTAACGAGGACGGCACCTGTGGGCGCCATGCTGCGATCGGCGTGATGCTATGAGAAAGATCGTATCGGTCCTGAGCGCCGCTGTGCTTACGCTTACGCTGTGCGCCTGTTCTTCGGGATCTTCTACCTCTTCCATTACCGTGGCCGGCTCCACGACCTGCCTTCCTATCGCCGAGATTGCGGCCGAGGGCTTTAAGGAGGAGACCGGCATCGACGTGCTCGTTTCCGGTTTGGGTTCTTCCGCTGGGATCGAGGCCGTCAGCGCCGGCACGGCCGATATCGCCAGCTCCTCCCGTGGACTCAATGCCGACGAACAGGATCTGGGCCTGACTCCCATCGTCATTGCCCACGACGGTATTGCGGTCATCGTGAACGACGACAACCCCGTCGATAACCTCTCGACCGAGCAGCTCCGCGATATCTACGCCGGCAAGATTACCAATTGGAAAGAGGTCGGTGGCGAGGACCTGAGGATTCAGGTCATCAACCGAGACGAGGCGTCCGGTACGCGCGAGGCCTTCCGTACCATCGTGATGGATGGCACGCCGTTCGATCGCCGCTCGGCTGTTCTTTCGGGTACGGGCCAGGTGCGCGACGTGGTATCTCGTTCGCGTGGGGCCATCGGCTACATTTCGCTGGGCTTCGTCGATAGCCTCAACGCCAAGACCTCGGTCAAGGCTGTCTCGGTCAATCATGTTGAGGCGTCCGAGAAGACGGTCGCGAGTGGCGGCTATCCCATCTCGCGCGACCTTTACTTCTTTGTGAAGGGTGCGCCTTCGCAGCAGGCGCAGGATTACATCGACTACGTGACGTCCGAAAAGATGGACAAGCAGATTCGCGAGGCGGGCTTTATTCCCGTCACCAACGACGAGAAGGGGAGTGAGTAGCATGGAAGCACAGGAAAACTCCCAGACTGAGCAGAATGTTCAGACGCCCAAGAAGCGCGAGCTGGCGCTCGTATCGCGCAGTACCTATATCAAGGAGAAGGCGCTGCAGTGGATCTTCTTTGCCTGCGCGTTCTTGGCGGTCGTTACCGTCATCCTGATTTTTGTCTTTACCACGTACTCGGCGCTGCCCGTCTTTACTGACATCGGTCTGGCTGACTTCTTTAGCTTTACGTGGGCGCCTTCCGAGGGCCACTACGGCATCTTGTCGCTGCTTGCTGGCTCGGGTCTGGTGACCGTCGGTGCGCTCGCCATGGGCGTGCCGCTGGGCGTGGGTACGGCCGTTTACCTGGTCGAGATTGCCAGCAAGCGCGTGCGCAAGCTCATCAGCCCCGCCGTTGACCTGCTGGCGGGCATACCCTCCATCATCTACGGCTTCTTTGGCATGATCATCATCCGCCCGTTTATCGCACAACTGACCGGCGGCCTTGGTTTTGGTGCGCTGACGGCGTGGTTCGTGCTTGCCATCATGATCGTTCCTACCATCACCGCGCTCACCATCGATGCTCTCAATTCCATTCCCATGGGCATTCGCGAGGCATCGTATGCCATGGGCGCCACAAAGTGGCAGACCATCTATAAGGTCGTGCTACCTGCCGCGAAGCTGGGTATCGTTGATGCCATCGTGCTGGGTATGGGCCGTGCCATCGGCGAGACCATGGCCGTGCTCATGGTCGTAGGTAACGCCCCGGTTATTCCCGACAGCATTGCGAGCCCCATCTCGACGCTCACGAGCCAGATTGCGCTCGACATGAGCTATTCCTCGGGTCTGCACCGCTCGGCGCTGTTCGGCATGGGTGTGGTCCTGTTTATCATCTCCGCCACGCTGGTGGGTATCGTTCGTCTGATTTCCAAGAAGAAGAGGGGGTAGGCTATGTCCGATTCCGTTGACACGACGGTCGATACGACCTCGTCGCGCGAGCGCATCAAGCGTGCCCTTTCCCACGGCAAGAAGGGCCGCATCAACAAGGACCTGTCCAACAAGATCATGCTTGGCGTGTTTCGTGCCGCTGCCTACATCACCACGCTGGTGCTGGTCGCTATCATCGCCTACGTGGTCATCAACGGCCTGCCACACATCTCGCTCGACTTTATCTTCGGTTGGCCCCAGGGCGTCAACGCCGAGGGCGGAATTTGGCCCACGATCGTCTCGACCGTCTACGTGACGGCGCTCGCCATGCTTATCTGCACGCCGATCGCTGTGCTGGCAGCCGTCTATCTGGCCGAGTACGCCAAGCAGGGCAAGGTCGTCGAGCTCATTCGCTACGCTGCTGACGCTTTGGCCTCGGTGCCCTCCATCGTTATGGGCCTGTTTGGCTACGCCTTGTTTGTCGAGGCTATGGGCCTGGGCCTTTCGATGGTCTCGGCCGCCCTGGCGCTCGCGCTCTTGATGCTTCCCATCGTCATGCGCACCACCGAAGAAGCCATTCGCGCCGTTCCGCGCTATATCCGTTGGGGCGCGTACGGCCTGGGCGCTACCAAGTGGCAGGTCGTCTCCAAGATCGTGCTTCCTTCGGCCTTTGGCCGCATTGCCACGGGCATCGTCCTTGCCATCGGCCGTGCCATCGGCGAGACCGCCGTGGTGCTCTACACCATGGGCCAGGCCATCAATCTACCTATTTCGCCGCTCGATTCCGGTCGTCCCATGACCGTTCACCTGTACCTGCTTGCCAACGACGGCATCAACATGAACGCAGCCTACGGCACCGCGCTCTTGCTGATGGTGATCATTTTGGCCTTCAACCTGTTTGCGCGCTTCCTGTCGCGCAAGCGTCGCTAGTTAAGGAGTCCCATGTCCGTTTATCAGTCCGCTCCCGCGTTGGAGCAAGCGGCCATTACGGCCAAGGATTTCAACTTTTGGTACGGTGACTTTCATGCGCTGACGGGGCTTGACCTCAACATCGCCAAAAACGCCATCACCTCCTTCATTGGCCCTTCGGGCTGCGGCAAGTCGACGTTTTTGCGCTGCATCAACCGCATGAATGACCTGATTGAGGGCACGCGCGTCGAGGGCACCATGACGCTCGACGGCAACGATATCTATGCCGAGGGTGTCGATCCGGTCGATCTCCGTCGTCGCGTGGGCATGATCTTTCAGCAGCCCAACCCGTTTCCCAAATCCATCTACGAGAATGTCGCCTTTGGCCCTCGTCTGCAGGGCGTGACTAGCAAAAGCGACCTCGATGACATCGTGGAAGAATCGCTCAAGCGCGCCAACCTCTGGAAAGAGGTATCCAATCAGCTCAACAAGGATGGTTTGGCGCTCTCGGGCGGTCAGCAGCAGCGTCTGTGCATCGCGCGCGTGCTTGCGGTGCAACCCGATGTCCTCCTGATGGACGAGCCCTGCTCCGCCATCGACCCCACTTCCGTCTCTAAGGTCGAGGATCTGATGGCCGAGCTGGCGCCCGAGATGACGATTATCATCGTCACGCATTCAATGCAGCAGGCAGCTCGTATCAGTGACTACACCGCGTTCTTCTTGCAGGAAGTTGCCGGCGAGCCCGCTACGCTCATCGAGTATGGTCAAACCGACGCGATCTTCACCAGCCCGGTGGACTCGCGGACGGAAGACTATATCACCGGCCGCTTTGGCTGATCGGTGCGACTAGTCCCAAGCCGATCGGATCTGGTCCGGTGCGTATTCACTGTGCGGGCGGCATGACCGCACCCAACTGATTGGAGTGAACCATGCGCAAACTGTTTTCCCGTCAGCTCATCGAGGCCCGTCACGAGATGCTGAGTATCTACGAGGCCGTCGATCTGGCCCTCCACGATGCCGTGAAGGCCTATGTGACCGACGACCGCAAGCTCGCCACCAAGACCAAGAAGCGTACGCTTTCGATTGACGCACGCTGCGCCAACCTGGAGGCCGTCTGCTACAACCTGATTGCCACGCAGTCACCGGTCGCCTCCGACTTCCGCTTGCTGCAGACGATCATCTACGTCGACTTTAACCTGCAGCGCATGACCGATAAGGTTCGCCAGATTTGCCGCGCCACGCGTCATATGATCAAGGCCGACATCTCGCTGCCCAAGGAGCTTGTCGGCACGGTCGAGGCCGAGGCTGAGGCCGTCTACCAGGTGCTGGGCTCTTCGCTTTCTGCGCTCGTCACCAACGACATGTCCATCATCTGCAACTTGGCCGTCGAGGACGAGCCAGTGCACGCCGCCTACGAGAAGTTCTTCCGCACCTTTAACCGCATGGACACGGGCGATTTTATGGACGACGACAGCAACTATGACGACCTGCGCCGCGCCATCATGGTATCGCGCTATCTCGATCGCATCGCCTCGATTTCCATCGATGCCGCCTGCCGTCTGACCTTCCTGTTGACCGGACAGCGTATGACTGCCGGTGATATCGCCTGCACTGATGAGGATGAGCTCGAGAGCATGCGCGTGCCTTCGGGCGAGGGTGTTATCATGAGGCCCGCCGTCGATGCACGCTACGTTGCCAAGGTGCCCGTTAACGAGGTCAGCGAGGGTCTTCGCTACCTGCTCGATCATCTTGAGGATGAGGACGATGGCGAGGACGACGAGGAGTAAGTAACCCCGTTCGTCGAAAGATTGTAAATACCTAAGTGAGCGCGGCCTTGCACATGCGGGGCCGCGCTCTTGCGTTAGCATGGGACTACTTGTTTGGCTGTCAGCGGAGGCGATTGGCAATGGATAACTATTTGGACTTGATGCGCGCTCGCCGCGAGCAGATTCTGGAACGTTTTTATGCGGCGCTCGATCGCGCGGGCCGTCCCCACGACGCCGCGAGCCTCATTGCCGTTGAATCAGCTCGG
>CABUDJ010000033.1 GCA_902490325.1 uncultured Collinsella sp.
CGTATGACGTGACGGTGCGGTCGCGCTCAGGTCGAATTGCCCCCGATTGTGGCTGCACGGCGAATACTAACGTCTACTCTATCAGGTCGTTGTGGCGCTCGATGGCATCCGCTACCGTACCGCCCTCATCCACAATAAGCGAACGGCGCTTGGGTGAGATGATGCGCTGGGCGGGGTACACGCCGCGGTGTCCGCCGGTTAGGTAGCTGATAAAGGCCACGATGACAAAGAACCCGGCGGCCGTGCCGTGGAACAGGTCGATGGCCATCATGCAGGTGGTGATGGGCACGTTGAGGCCGGCGCAGAACACGCCGAGCATGCCGAGAGCCGCCAGAAAACTGGGGTCGAGCCCGGTAAGGCAACCTATCCAGCCACCGAGTGCCGCACCGATGCCAAACAGGGGCGTGACCTCGCCGCCTTGGAAGCCAGCGCCCAAGGTGAGCGCTGTGACGACCAACTTGATGACTGCGTCCGCCAGGGTGGTGTTGCCGGCAAATCCGGCGCCGGAAAGCCACGTGGAAAGGCCGGCGTAGTCCCAGGCGTCGAGGAGGGCATAGGCGGCCAAAACCACGAGTGCGCCTATGAGTGCGCGAACGAGGTAATTGGTGATAAAGCGACCGTACAGGCTCTTGACGGTTCGAACTGACCAGGCAAAGAGGCGTGCCGTCAGACCGAAGATAATGGCACTGATAACAACGATGACAACCGTCCGTGGTGTCATGTTGGGAACGCTGGCGATAACATTCGTCTCGTACTCGGTTCCCAAGGCAAGCGACGTAAAGTAGCCGGTAAACGAAGCGACCAGGCAGTAGATGCCCGCGGTGTAGTCGATCTTGCCGATGAAGCACATCTCCATGCCAAAGAAAGCCCCGGCAAGGGGCGAGCCGAACACGGCGCCAAAGGCCGACGAGATGCCGGCGAGCATGAGGTCGTGGTGGTCATGCTTTTTGAGGTGGGCGAGGCTCGAGATGTTGCTGGCGATGGTGCCGCCAATCTGCACCGCAGCTCCCTCGCGACCGGCCGAGCCGCCGGTGAGGTGCGTGAGCGTGGAGCAGACGAAGGTGAGGATGGCCATGCGCATATGGATGAGGCGTGTGCCCAGAGCGGAGTCGATGACCAGGTTGTTGCCACGCTTGGCGGCGAGACCGTGGTTTTTGTACACCCATGCGGTGGCAACGCCCACAACGGGAAGCAGCGCGTAAATCCACGCATGGTGCTCGCGATAGTCGGTCGCGATATTTAATGAGGCCAAAAACGCCCAAGCGGCAACGCCCATGGCGAGCGAGACGGTGACGACGAGTACGAGCAACTTAGTGCTCGCTAGTAGGTTGCGGGCGTTGCGGCGCGTGTCGGCAGCCAAGAGATGCTCGGAGCGGGTAAGTTGATGCCTGCCTGCCGTGATGACGTCATTAAGGGAGAAAAAACCGCCGTCGTCGAGCGGCTGGAAATGATCCTGCGCTTTGTTTGCGCTTTCGGGTTTGTCGTTATGAGCCATACGTTCCTCTTTTAGGTTGCAACGCAAGCAATTATAAAACGCGGTAAACGCGACGAGCCGGTGGGTTGGTTTCCATTCTGTTTCGCGGCCTGCAACCGACAGGTGTATTTGCGGGTACAGGCCGAGTCGCGGTCGTGCGTCGGGGGATTATACTGAGACAAGCATAAAGAATTGGCGCCCCTGTTGTGCGCCGTGGCATTAAGAGGTGCATATGGCAGAGAAACTCATACCGTTGGAGGATGCGCAGTCGATTGTTTTGTCGCACGTTGCTCCGACGGATCTCATCGAGATTCCCGTGTGGCAGGCGGCTGGTTTTCCCTTGGCCGAGGACGCGGTGGCCGATATCGACATCTCGCCGTTTGCCAACAGCGCTATGGACGGATATGCCGTGCGCTCGGCGGACTTGGCGCAGGCATCTGGCGAGGCGCCGGTGACGCTCGACGTTATCGGACACGAGGCCGCGGGCCATGTGTTTGAGGGCGCAATCGGCGCGGGCGAGACGGTCCGCATCATGACGGGCGCGCCGGTACCCGAAGGTGCCGATGCCGTGGTGAAGTATGAGATCGTTGATGTGCTCGACGGTGACGGCAACGAGGGCTCGCGTGTGAGGTTCTCGGCGCCGGCCAAGGTGGGGGAGAACGTTCGCTCGGCTGCTGAGGAAGCTCATGCCGGCGACGTCGTGATGCGCGCCGGCGAGGTTGTGGCTCCGGCGGGCGCCGGCCTGCTGGCGAGCGCCGGGTATGCGAACGTGAAGGTGCATGCCGCTCCGCGCGTGGGCATTATCTCGCTGGGCACGGAGCTGGTCGCGCCGGGTGAGCTGCCGGCGCGCGGGCAGATTCGCGATTCCAACTCGTCGGCGTTGATGGCCGAAGCACTCGATGCCGGCGCGGAGCCCGTGTTCTACGGCATTGCGCCCGATGATGAGCAAGCGATCGCCGAGCTGGTGCATCGTGCCGTGCAGGAGTGCGACTTTGTCATTACGAGCGGTGGCGCCTCGGCGGGCGATTACGACTATGTGACGGCGCTCGTCCGGCGTGAGGGCGAGGTGCTGTTTGACCGCATCTCGATGCGTCCGGGCAAGGCCATCACGTTTGGCTTGCTCGGGGGTAAGCCCTACCTGGGGCTTTCGGGCAACCCGGCCGCGGCGTATGTGGGCTTTGAGATGCTTGCCCGTCCGGCGATTCGCAAGATGCGCGGTTTTGCCGAGGTTGCGCGTCCCGTGCAGCAGGCGACGCTCACGCACGGCGTGAAAAAGCGACAGCATCGCCGCTTCTTCGATCGCGCCACGGTTTTGCGCGACCCCGAGACCGGTGAGTTGTTGGTGACCGAGGCTAAGACACAGAATTCGGCGCTGCTTGGAACTATGCAGCGTGCGAACTGCCTGCTGCGTATTGACGAAGGACCGTGCGAGCTCAAGGCGGGAGATGCCGTGGACGTTGTTCGCGTCGACCTGCCCGAGGGCGCCGTGTTGTAGGGGGAATGCTATGGAGCTGAAGATATCGATCGTGACGTGCTCGGACACACGCGATCTTTTGCAGGATGAGGCCGGAGCCGCACTCGAGGAACTTATCGAGGCACAGGGCTGGACGGTCGCCTCACATGTGGTCGTGCGCGACGACGTCAGCGAGATCGGTGATGCCATTATGGAAGCCGCCGATGAGTGCCACGCCAATGTCGTGCTCACCTGCGGCGGCACGGGGCTTTCGATGCGCGATGTAACGCCCGAGGCGACGCGTTCCGTCTGCGACCGCGATGTGCCGGGTATTGCCGAGGCAATTCGTGCCTACTCCATGACCAAGACGCGCCGCGCCATGCTCTCGCGCGCTATTTGCATGCAACGAGGTCATACACTTGTCGTAAACTTTCCCGGTTCTACGAAGGCCGCCCGCGAAAGCTGGGAGGCCATAACAGATCAGCTGGAGCATGCGGCTCAGATGACGGCGGGCGGCGGACATACCAACTAAGCGGTTTACCTGCGGCGGGGCGACCTGAACGGCTGCTCCGCCTTTGTTTTCCGCCGAATCGACGCCGAGGTGCACGGTAACTTGAAACTATATTCTCTGACGAGAATAATATCTCACTATCATTATTCGCGCAGAAGTATAATCTGATTGCAGATTAAAGCCCGAGGCGGGGTGCCCGGGCATAGCGTTCGAAAGGGTTGAACATGTTCGATATGGTTTCTCGCCGCGGATTCGTTTCGCTTTCTGCTGTCGCCGCTGCCGGCCTTGGTCTTGCCGGCTGTTCGGGCAGCAAGACGTCCGAGCCGGCCGGATCCGATGTCGGCTCCGCCAAGGCCTCTTCCAAGAAGGAAACCGTCGAGCTGCAGGTCTTTGCCGCTAACTCCCTCGAGAAGGCCCTGCCCGAGGTTCAGGAGCTCTACACCGACCAAACCGGCACCACCTTTGCCGACACGCAGTTTAAGGCCTCCGGCGACCTCGTCGAGCAGATGAAGGCCGGCGCCACGGTCGACGTGCTCATCACCGCTTCCAAGGGCACCATGGATGACGCTGAGACCGCCGAGCTCGTCGACACCGACACCCGCGAGGACATGTTCGTCAACGATCTCGTGATCATTCGCGCCGAGGGCTCCGATACTAAGGTCGAGGCCATCGCCGACGTCGCGAATCTGGACGGTAAGATTGCCATCGGCGACGCCAAGACCGTCCCCGCCGGCAAGTACGCCAACCAGGCGCTGGCTTCCGTGGGCCTCTATACCGGTACCGAGGGCGACGACGGCGAGTACGCGCCCGAGCTCGCCGACAAGGTAGCCCTGGCCGACAAGGTCGGCACCGCTGCGTCTTACGTCTCTACAGGCGACTGCGTGGCGGGTTTTGTCTACAGCTCCGATATCTTCCGCTACGACGGCATCGAGGAGGCCTTCGTGTGCCCCGAGGACTCGCACAAGCCCATCGTGTATCCCGGCGCTGTCGCCGATAGCTCCGAGCATGCCGACGAGGCCAAGGCGTTCATCGACTTCTGCCTGACCAACAAGAAAGCCCAGAAGATTTGGGCCAAGTACGGCTTTGAGCTTTCCGAGTAGTGCGAAAGGGCACTGTATAACGATATTCTTGAGGGCGGGCGTTCTTGCGATCGCCTGTCCTTTTTGATTGAACCGGCGTGCCTGCGCGCCGTTGCCCTGTGTTTGAGGAGTCGCCCGTGTCAAGGAAAACGATTCGCCTGCTCGCCGCGCTGGCAGCGGTTCTCTTTGCGTTTACCTCGCTGCCTGGGGCTGCCTGTGCCGAGGCTCTCTTTACCACCGCCGATGGGTGCCAGGCGACCGAGGACTCCGCGCTTATCGATGGCGTCGAGTTTGGCCTCAACGCGTTTGAGCGCAATGCCAAGGGCACGGCACGCTCGTTTGCAGGTCAGCCCGAGGGCTATCGATTTCCCATCTACAAAAAGACGACGCTTGTGACGGTGACGACGCCTTCGAACATCGTGGTGTGGGTTGATGCACACGCCGCTAAGGACGCGGGGCTCGACATTACAAACGCCTCTGACCAAAAGGCGCTTAAGAAGATGCTCACGGGGCTCGATAAGTCTCACTCCATGGGCGGAGCGCTGCTGGAGGACTCCAGGCTTGAGTGGGTGTTTACCTCGGACAACGAACTTGTGCAGGGCGATTATCGCTATCAGTTTAAGGTGAAGGGCGAAGACGCCGATTGCTACACGGTTGTGAATGCCGCCGAGGCCGCGAACGCCGAGCTTGATCTGGGTGGCGGAGCCCTGTGGAGCGACAACGCCGCCTTAGTGCCGTATGCGAGCGTCTCGACGACGGAGCCACCTTCGCTGGCGGAGTGCGCCCAGACGTTTTTTGGCGGCATCGACTACCGTCCGTTTTGGGTTTCTATCAAAACGAGCGGCCTTGCCCTGCTGATCTCCTTTGCGCTGGGCCTGTTCGCCGCGTGGAAGACTATGGGTACCTCGAGTCGCATCAAGGGCCTGCTCGATTCGGTCTTTACGATTCCTATGGTGCTGCCACCCACGGTCTGCGGCTTTTTGCTGCTTATGCTATTTGGTCGATCGACCGGGGTGGGCCAGTGGCTTATCGCGCACGGCATCTCGATCGTCTTTACGTGGCCCGCGGCGGTCATTTCGGCCGTCGTCGTGTCGTTTCCGCTGGTTTACCGCACGGCGCTCGGAGCCTTCGAGAGTCTTGACGCGCAGATGCTCGACGCCGCGCGAACCCTGGGATGGTCCGAGCGTCGCATCTTTGCCAAGCTCATGATGCCGCTTGGCTGGCCCTCGATTGCCGCCGGCACGGTGCTCGCCTTTGCCCGCGCGATGGGCGAGTTTGGCTGCACCCTGTTCTTTGCGGGCAACTACGCCGGTATTACGCAGACCATTCCCATTGCGATTTACTTTGAGTGGATGGGCGGCAATACGTCGGTGGCCCTCTTTTGGGTCGTGGTCGTAATCGCGTTCAGCTTCCTGGTCATTCTGTTCATCAATATGTACACGGCGCATTCGCAAAAGTATCGCGAACGTGGCCTTTCCCGTGCGGAGCGCAAACAGGCCAAAGGTCTCGCCGGACAGGGCGATTCGCTCGACCCAGTCGGCGGCGATGCGCTGCGTATCGATCGCGAGGCGCTGGCCGAGCTCATGCGTGATGATGCGGCGCCGCGGGGAGGTCGATAAGCTATGTCGCTCGTTTTGGATATTAAGAAACGTTATCCCGGGTTTGTGCTCGACATGCAGCTTGAGGCCGGCGAGGAGCGCGTGGCCCTGCTGGGCGCCTCGGGTTGCGGCAAGAGCTGTACGCTGCGCTGCATCGCCGGTGTGGAGACGCCCGACGAGGGCAAGATTGTCGTCAACGGCGTGACCTTTTTTGACTCGGCGGCGGGCATCAACCTGTCGCCCCAGGAGCGAAAATGCGCCCTGTTGTTCCAAAACTATCAGCTGTTTCCCAACATGACGGTGGCCGATAACGTATGCGCTGGTGTAAAGGACGCGGGCGACGCCGCGGCGCGCAAAAGGTTGGCCGAGCGCTATCTGGGTATTTTCGGTCTGGCCGATTTTGCCGACCGCTATCCCGCGCGCCTCTCGGGCGGCCAGCAGCAACGTGTGGCGCTTGCGCGCATGGTGGCGGCGCATCCGGGCATTTTTATGTTCGACGAGCCCATGAGCGCACTCGATTCCTATCTTAAGAGCGCCCTCGAACAGAACATGCTCGACCTGTTCGATGTATGCAACCGCACCGTGCTCTACGTGAGCCACGACATCGACGAAGCGTGCCGCCTGTGCCAGCGTATCTGCGTGATGCACGACGGGCATGTTGAGGAAATCGGCTCCATCGAGGACGTGGTCCGCCGTCCGCAGACGCTGGCGGCGCTGCGCCTAACGGGCTGCAAGAATACAAGCCGCGTGCGCAAGATTGGGCCCCAGGAGGTCGAGGCCCTCGACTGGGGCATGACCTTTAACGTGGGTCGCGAGGTTCCCGGTAATGTGGCGTACCTGGGCATTCGCGCAAGCTACTTCCATGTTGACAATCGCGCGGAGCGGGGTCGCAACAGCTATGATTTGCACGTGGCCCGAGTGAGCGATTCTCGCTTTGAGCGCCTGGTGCTGCTGGACGTGCCGCGTACTGATGCGCCCACGCGTCTGCAGTGGAAGGTCAACAAGGTGGGCGTGCCTGTCGACGAGCTGCCGCAAGCAGGCGAGACGCTGCGCATGCACTTCGATGCGAGTAAGATCCATTTGGTTTGTCGATAGCGCTGGGTAATGCTGTCGGGGATATAAGCCTCGGCAGCTTTGTCTTGCCGCTCGCCGAGTGAGGGATGACAAACTCTTATCAATAAAGATAATTATTTATTAAACGACGGTACACGGCGCTGTCGTACGAATGTCAACGGTGTTCGCATAGTCGATGACCGTTGATATAGTTGACATCAACTTGTAAAGGAGGGTGCGCACATGCCGCAGACGACATACATTCGCCGCGTTGCCGCGCGTGCCCTATATATGGCCCGGAGTCGCATATGAGCAGGTATGTTCACGGCTCCGGGAGAGACGACGCACAACTAAATAATCGACCGCAAAGCAGGTTCCCTAAAATTCCGGGTTTAGGCGCGGCTGGGTTTTCGCCACCCACCGTGCAGCAATACCGTAGCTATTCATTTTTGGTTCGAGAGGGGAACCGTCATGGCTAAAGAATTCGATTTCCATCCGATGTGGGAGAGCCTCGGCATGAATCTTGCCGATCACGACATGCTGCTGGGTGCCGTGGGCCAGATGTACGGCGACATGTTCCTGACGCAGAACAATCGCCCCAAGTCCACGTCCTACCTGGACTTTGTGGCCGCCAACATCCACAGCGGCCGCATTAAGGAGATGCTCGACAAGAAGGAGGCCGGCGAGGCCACCAAGATCGTCGGTTCGTTCTGCGTCTACGTGCCCGAGGAAATTGTGCTCGCCTGCGACGGTATCCCCGTGGGTCTGTGCTCGGGTGCCGATTGGGCAACCGATAAGGTCGAGGAGCACCTGCCGCGCAATACCTGCCCGCTCATCAAGAGCTTTGCCGGCTTTAAGTTGGGCGAGGTTTGCCCCTACATTGAGTCGAGTGACCTGGTGGTGGGCGAGAACACCTGCGATGGCAAGAAGAAGGCTTATGAGTTTTTTGCCACGCAAAAGAACATGTACGTCATGGATATTCCCAACGTACACGACGAGTCGACGCTCGTGACCTGGAAGGCCGAGGTCAAAAAGCTCGCCGCCAAGATCGAGGACGAGTGCGGCGTCAAGATTACGCCCGAGCGTCTGAAGGCCGCCATCCACGCCGTCAATGAGAAGCGTCGCGCCCTGCAGCGCCTCGCTGCCACGCGCGCTGCCGACCCAGCGCCCATCAGCGGTCTCGACAGCCTACTGGCCATCCAGGCCGCCTTTATGGACGACACGCCGCGTCTGACCGGAGCCATTAACGATATGGCGTCTGAATGCGAGCAGCGTGTCGAGGCCGGCGAGGGCGTGGCTCCCAAGGGGACCAAGCGCATCCTGTACACCGGTACGCCCATGGCCGTGCCCAACTGGAAGCTGTTCAACCTTATCGAGAAGGCCGGCGGCGTCGTGGTGGGCGAGGAATCCTGCACGGGTTCTCGCTATTACAAGGACTTGGTCGATGAGTCCGGCGAGACGGTCGACGAGATGCTCGATGCCGTCGCCGAGCGCTACTTTAAGATCAACTGCGCCGTCTTTACGCCTAACGACCAGCGTATGAAGGACATTGTCCAGATGGCGCACGACCTGCATGCCGACGGTATCGTCGACGTGGCCCTGCAGTTCTGCACGCTCTATGAGATGGAGTCGTTTGCCGTGGAGAAGGCCGCCGAGGAGGCCGGCATTCCGTTTATGCACATCACGACCGACTACGCCGGCGAGGACGCCGGTCAGCTGCAAACCAGGATCGAGGCTTTCTTGGAAACCATTTAGAGCTATCCGTCTCGGCGGCTTCCCCAGGCACCCGGTCTTGCCGTTCAAACCGTCGCTTGCGTACCAAAGTACGCGGCGCTTCTCTTTCACGGCAACCTCGGGCACCTGGGAAAGCCGTTTCCTTGGTTGGTTAAAAGGTTTGTTAAGGAGTTATATGTCGGAAAATATTGAGCAGCCGTTGCCGTCCACGTTTGAGGAGTTCAACGAGCAGCGCAAGGCGGCGTTTATTCGCGTCAAGGATTACAAACAGGCCGGCAATCGCCTGGTCGGCTTTTTGTGCAGCTATACGCCGCTCGAGATTATCGATGCCGCGGGCGCTGCAAGTGTGGCCTTGTGCGGCACGTCCGATGAGGTGATTCCCGAGGCCGAGAAGGTGCTGCCGGCAAACCTCTGCCCGCTCATCAAGTCGACCTACGGCTTTGCCTACTCGCAAAAGTGTCCGTTTACGCACTTTAGCGACATGATCATCGGCGAGACCACCTGCGACGGCAAAAAGAAGATGTACGAGCTGCTCAACGAGCTCAAGCGCACGCACATTCTGCACCTGCCGCAGGGTCGCGATCGTGCCTACGAGCGTGAAAGCTGGTACGAGGAGTGCCGCCTGCTCAAGGAGGAGCTCGAGGGCTTCTACGGTATTACGATTACTGATGACGACCTGCGCGTCGCCGTCCGTCATCGCAATCGCCTGCGTGCGGCGCAGCTCGATATGTTCGCGCTTCAGGCCAACCAGCCTGCGGCCATGAGTGGCGTCGACCTGATGAGCACTATGTTTGCCGGTACGTTCAGCTTTGATATCGAGGCCTATACGCAGCAGCTGGAGCAAAAGGTCGCCAAGCTGCGCGAGGCCTACGATGCAGGCGAGCGCCCGGTCGCGGCGGATGCCAAGCGCATTCTGATCACCGGCTGCCCGGTGGGCGGCGTGATCAACAAGATCGGTCGCACCATCGAGTCCAACGGCGGCGTGGTCGTGTGCATGGACGACTGCTCGGGCGAGCGCACGGCGGCCATGATGATCGACCCGGAGGCTCCCGACATCCTTCGCGCCATCGCCGACCGCTACCTGGATATCAACTGCTCGGTCATGACGCCCAACGACGGTCGTATGGAAAACACGCTGGCCATGTGCGAGAAGTATCACGTCGATGGCGTAGTGGAGAGCGTGCTCCAGGCGTGCCACACCTTTAACGTGGAGAGTGCGCGCATGCAGGAGGCTGTCGAGGGTGCGGGTATTCCGTATATGAAGATCGAGACCGACTACAGCAACGGCGACATGGGCCAGATCGAGACGCGCATCGCCGCCTTCATCGAAACCCTCTAGCTTCCTCAGGCACCGGATCTTGCCCCTCAAACCGTCGCTTGCGTACCAAAGTACGCTGCGCTCCTCTTTCGGGGCAACCTCCGGCACCTGAGAA
Organism: uncultured Collinsella sp.; assembly: GCA_902490325.1. Lineage (GTDB taxonomy): Bacteria > Actinomycetota > Coriobacteriia > Coriobacteriales > Coriobacteriaceae > Collinsella. Next base: position 10,336 of record CABUDJ010000033.1, read on the forward strand.
ACCTAGAGCTAAGGCGCCTGAACGCGCCGCTACCTTTGATGTTTAGATTGGGAGAGAGCCATGATGGGGATCGGGATCGATATCGGGTCTACGGCGGCTAAGGCTGCTGTGGTCGACGGGGAGGGTTCGGTGGCGTGGATGCGCGTGCAGCCAACCGGGTTCTCCTCGGTCGATGCTTCCGAGCGGCTGCGCGAGGCACTGGCAGCGGCCGGCTATGACGTGACGGCCGAAGATGCTCGCGTGGTCGCGACTGGCTACGGCCGTGTTGCCGTGCCCTATGCGCACAAGGTCGTGACCGAGATCACCTGCCACGGCACCGGTGCCGTGCGTCTGTTTGGTGACCATGGCACCGTGATCGATGTGGGTGGTCAGGACACCAAGGTCATCCAGCTTAAAGGCGGCCGCGTGGCCAAATTTGCCATGAACGACAAGTGCGCCGCCGGCACGGGGCGCTTTTTGGAGATCATGGCCGACCGCCTGGGCATTACCCAGCAGCAGATGGCAGACCTCGCCCGCACCGGCGAGCCGACCAAGATCAGCAGCATGTGCACGGTGTTTGCCGAAAGCGAGGTCATCAGCCTGATCGGTCGCGGTGAGCCGCGCGAGAACATTGCACGCGGCGTGATCGAAAGCGTCGTGTCGCGCGTGGCGACTATGGCCGGACAGGCGGCGGGTGCTCCGTACTACCTGACGGGAGGCCTGTGCGAGAACGCCTACGTTGTGGAGCGGCTGGCCGCGCTGCTGGGGTCGCCAGTGACTACGTCGCCCCAGGCCCGCTTTGCAGGTGCCATCGGCGCGGCCATTCGAGCCCAGGCGCTCATGTAAGGGGCGGTGTCATTCGCCGTCCGCTCTCGGCGCCGCCATGCGTATACTGGGAGGAACTGATTGACCTATGAGAGGAGGAATCGATGGCTGACGATGTTATTAAGCTCACGCAGATGACCGCTGCCTCTGGTTGAGCTGCTAAGTTGGCTCCTGGAGCCCTCGCCCAGGTCCTGGGCGATTTACCCAATGTGCATAACGACAACTTGCTCGTGGGGTTCGATACCTCCGACGATGCGAGCGTCTTTCGCGTAGGGGAGAACCTGGGGCTCGTGCAGTCCATCGACTTCTTTCCGCCGATGGTCGACGACCCGTTTCTGTTTGGCCAGATTGCCGCAGCCAACTCGCTGTCGGACATCTACGCCATGGGCGGGCGGCCGAGCCATGCTATGAACCTGCTCTGCATACCCAGTTGTCTGGGCGTTGAAGTTGCCGGTCAGATTCTGGCGGGCGGCGCCGACAAGTGCGTCGAGGCGGGTTGCTCCATCGCGGGCGGCCACACCATCAACGACGACGAGCCCAAGTACGGGCTGTCCGTGAGCGGTTTTGTCGCGCTCGACCGCATGCTCGCCAACAGCGGCGCACGCGCAGGCGATGTTCTGCTGCTGACCAAGGCGATCGGCTCGGGCATCATCACCACGGCCATTAAGGGCGAGCTCATCGAGCAGGACGAGGCCGCAGCCATGTTTGACTCGATGCGCACCCTCAACGAGGCGCCGATTCGTCTGGCCGAGGGGCTTGAGCTTCACGGCTGCACCGACATTACGGGCTTTGGCCTGATCGGGCACGCGTGCGAGATGGCCGAGGGCTCGGGCGTGCAGGTTGAGCTTGCGTCGGGGGCGGTGCCGCTCTTTGACCAGGTGCTCGACATGGCGCGTCTGGGCATTATCCCCGCGGGCTCCTACCGCAACCAGGACTTCTTTGGCCCGCGCGTGACGGCTGACGATGACCTGGAGCCGGGCATGCTCGACGCGCTGTACGATCCGCAGACGTCTGGCGGCCTGCTTATCGCGGCACCTGCTGCCGATGTGGATGAGCTTGCGCGCCGCCTACATGCCGAAGGACGTATCGCCGCCGTCGTCGGTCGCGTGTGCGAGCCGGTGCCAGGCGGTCCTGCCGTCCACGTTGTCCGTTAACGACACGTTTATTGAGCTCTGTACCGTTCTAAAACGATTAATTCGAAAGGAAATACTATGTCTACCAAGATTGAAGTCAATGCCATGGGCGATGCCTGCCCGCTGCCCGTCGTCAAGACGCTCAAAGCCCTGAAGCAGCTTGATGGCGAGGGTACAGTCGTGACCTCGGTCGATAACGAGACCGCCGTCAAGAACATCTCCAAGATGGCGCAGGAGAAGGGCTGCACGGCCTCAGTCGAGAAGGTTTCTGACGCCGAGTGGCACGTGACCGTGGCGACCTCTGGCGCCGTTGCCGTGGCTGATCCCGAGCAGGATGGCACTGCCTTCTGCGATGCCAGCGCCGGCAAGGGCAAGCTCGTCATTTCCGTCTACACCGACTGCATGGGCCGCGGCGACGACGAGCTGGGCCACAAGCTCATGAAGGCCTTTATCTTTGCCGTGACGCAGCAGGAGGAGCTGCCCGCGACCATGCTGTTCTATAACGGCGGCGCCAAGCTCACCGTCGAGGGCTCACCGGTACTCGACGACCTGAAGGGTCTGGCCGAGCAGGGCGTCGAGATCCTTACCTGCGGCACCTGCCTCGACCACTATGGCATTAAGGACCAGCTTGCCGTGGGCGAGGTCACCAACATGTACGTGATCGTGGAGAAGATGGAGCAGGCCGTGCGCGTCGTGCGCCCGTAGCGTATTGGTTGGAGTTGCCATGAGGGAGAAGCGCCCTGCGCTTGTCATCACGTTTCCTACCACGGCGGCCGCCATGGGGTGCGAGACCCTATGCATCGAGCGCGGCCTTCCCGGGCGCACGATTCCCGTGCCCGGGGAGGTCGCTGCCGGCTGCGGTTTGGCATGGAAGGCGTTGCCTGCGGATGAGGAACTGCTGCGCGGCGAGCTTGCCGCGGCGGGCGTTCCCACCGAGGGCTTTACCGTGATCGATATGTGGGAGGTCGTGCGATGATCTACCTGGATAACGCGGCGACGACCATGCACAAGCCGCAGACGGTCATCGATGCCGTGACGCAGGCGATGTGCTCGCTCGGCAATGCCGGGCGCGGTGCCACGTCGGGTGCCCTCGATGCCGCTCGTACGATTCACGCTTGCCGTGCCAAGCTCGCGCGCCTTTTGGGTTGCCCGAGGGCGGACCATGTGTGCTTTACGCCCAATTCCACCGCGGCGCTCAACACCGCCATCAATGGCGTGGTGCGCCCCGGCGACCGTGTGGTCACAACGGTGCTCGAGCACAACTCCGTGCTGCGTCCGCTTAACCGCCTTGCGGCAGAGCAGGGTGTGACCGTTGAGCATGCGGGTTGCGACGCGAATGGCGTGCTCGACTACGATGAGCTCGATCGGCTGGTCACGCCCGGTACACGTGCCGTGGTGGTGACGCATGCCTCTAATGTGACCGGCAACGCGGTCGACATTGCGCGCGTGGCGGCCATAGCCCATGCGGCCGGCGCGCTTGTGATCGTCGATGCCTCGCAGTCTGCCGGCACGGCGCATATCGATATGCAGGCCATGGGGCTCGACATTGTGTGCTTTACCGGCCACAAGGGATTGATGGGCCCGCAGGGGACCGGCGGCCTGGCCGTGGCAGAGGGCATTGACGTGGCCCCGTGGGCCATGGGCGGCACGGGCGTGCACAGCTTCGATGCGCTGCAGCCGCTTGAGTGGCCCACGCGCCTTGAGGCGGGCACGCTCAACGGTCATGGCATCGCTGGACTTTCTGCCGGTCTCGACTTTATCGAGGCCCAGGGTGGGGTGGAGACGATTGCAGCTCACGAACGCGCGCTCGCTGATCGCTTCCTTGCCGGTGTGCGCGAGATTCCGGGGATTAAGCTCTACGGTGCCTTTGACCAGCCGACGCGCTCGGCGATCGTGTCCCTCAACGTGGGCGATATCGACTCTGCCGAGATCTCGGACGCGCTCATGCAAGGGTGGGGGATTGCGACGCGCCCCGGTGCCCATTGCGCTCCGCTCATGCACCGCGCGCTCGGAACCGAGCGCCAGGGTGTTGTTCGCTTCTCGTTTGGGTATTTCAACACGGACGAGGAAGCCGACACGGCTATCGATGCTCTGTGCGATTTAGCCTGTTAAAGCTGCTAGAACGTTTATACTTGCGGGACGGGCCTTTTGCCCGTCCCGTTTTTGTTTCGACCCGAAAGGTGTGCCTATGGCCTCATCCGCCCCGCGCGGTCTGCGCTCCGACCATGTCGTTACCGTCGGCATCGCCCTGTTCTCGATGCTCTTTGGCGCCGGCAACCTCATTATTCCGCCGCTGCTGGCGCTGCAGGCAGGTTCTGCCACGCCGGTCGCCATGCTCGGCTTTCTGATTGCAGCCATCGGCCTGCCCGTCATGGGCTTTATCGCTGTCGCGCTCGCCGGTACGGCCCGCGAGCTGGCCGGGCGCGTGCACCCCAAGTTTGGTGAGTTCTTTGTCGCGGCTGTGTATCTGGCCATCGGTCCGTGCCTGGCCATTCCGCGCACGAGCTCCACGGCGTTCGAAATGCTGGTGCCGCTGCTACCCGAGGGTGTTTCGCTCGGCACGGCACGTCTGGTGTTTGCCATCGGGTTCTTCGTCGTCGCGTTTGCGCTCACGCTGCGTCCGGGCGTCATCACGCGCGTGCTTGGTCGCATTACGGGTCCCGCGCTTATCGCGCTCATCGTGCTGGTTGTGGGTGCTGCCGTGATCTCGCCGCTGGGACCGGCTGCCGCGCCTCAGGCTCCCTACGATGCAGGCGCCGCCGTGCAAGGCTTTTTGACCGGCTACCAGACCATGGACCTGCTCGCGTCGCTCGCCTTTGGCATTATCATCGCCGAGACCATCCACGAGCTGGGTGTTACCGATGACAAGCGCGTGGCCTTCGAGATTTCGCGTTCCGGTGTGATCGCCGGCGTGCTCATGGCCGTCATCTACTGCGGCCTGGCGCTTGCCGGCATGCAGCTCGGCACGGTTATGCCCGATGCTACTAACGGCGCCGCCATCCTCGCCCGTTCGGCCTCTATGCACTTTGGTCTTGTCGGCACGGTCGTCGTCTTTGCGATCTTTTTCCTTGCCTGCATGAACGTGTGCATCGGCCTCATCAGCTGCTGCTCGCGTTACTTCTGCGAGACGTATGTGGTCGAAGGGGGAGCGGAGGCCTCCGAGGAGGCCATGCGCCGTCCCTTTGCGATTCTCGCCTTTGTGTTCGCGGCGTTTTCGTGCGTGCTCTCCAACGTGGGCCTCGACGTGATTCTTATGTTCTCGGTGCCCATGCTCAACGCCTTGTATCCCGTTGCCATCGTACTGGTACTGATGGGCCTGGTGCACGGCTTTTGCGACGCTCATCCGCAGGTGTGGGTGTGGGTCGGCGGCGTGGTTGCTGTGCAGAGTGTGATCACCTCGGTCCGCGATGCGTTCTTTGCGGGCGCGTGGCTGCCGTTCGATGCACTGCCTCTGGCGGATATCGGTGCCGCGTGGGCGCCGGTTGCCGTGGTTGCCTTTGTGATCGGTCTGCTCCATAGTCGTTTTGTTGCACATTCGAGGAGCTAAGGCATCAATGCTTGCACAGGCGGGGAGTCTCCCCTATAATTTCCTTCGCTTTGGGACACGCAAGGTTTAGACCTTAGCTGCTCAACACCTTCGGGACGTGGCGCAGTTTGGTAGCGCGCCTGCTTTGGGAGCAGGATGTCGCAGGTTCAAATCCTGTCGTCCCGACCATATCTTGCGGGCGTAGTTCAATGGTAGAACCCCAGCCTTCCAAGCTGATGACGCGGGTTCGATTCCCGTCGCCCGCTCCATAAGATAGATGAATGGCTCTGGTTCCTTTTGGGACCAGAGCCATTTTCATATACATGCCGGGACCCCACATCCCCTTCTAAGTTGCGGTGAAATACGGACTGTTTTTCGGCTTTTATGGCCCATGTAGTCCGTATTTCACCGCAACTATTTGTAAGGTTGGATTTTGATGCCGTTGGGAGGGTCGTAGCGACCGTCTACCGAGAGTGGAAATATTTTTTGAAGCTCTGACCTGCGGCGTCAAGCTTTTGGTCAGCTTTTGGCAAGGCCTGCGAACGGAAGCATGCGATAGCGTAATGGTATTCTCTCCGCCGTGATGGTTATGGGGTTGGCCATGCTCGATAAAGGCAAACATTTTCCGCAGTCATATGCAAGGATGCTATTCTCGGCCGTTGGAATTCATCAAGATGGACAGCTGCTTATAACAATTGATCCTTGGGATGAACGCCGCGCGCGTGAGCTTATGCAGGAAGAGCTCATGCTTCGTCTTTACAACCACGTGTATGCGGATCCGGTCTATTGGAATAATCTTGGGGTTGAAGATCGTATCTTTCAGCTGGCATCCGCTATTGCGGTCGTTGAACCGGATGCTGTGTTCTGCGGAGCGACAGCAGCGCTGCTCTACGGCATCGGCTCGGCGTATACGCTTCTGAATAAAGTGCAAGTGCTGCTGCCACGGTCTACAAGGCGTGATACGTATGAGTTCGTTGAATACAAGCGCTGGCGCCCGGGCGAAGTGTGGCGGCTTGGTCTGTTTACACTGACGGATCCGTTCCGAACAGTTATTGATATCGCCCGAACGAGCGCCTTTCGCTATGCGCTGGGCTATGTCGATGGCTTGGCCCGTGAGTACGATGTCGACCGCGAGGAGCTGCGTGCGTATGCGCAGGCGAATTGCCGCGGTTTGCATGGCATTGCGCGTGCGTTTGACGTTTTTGAGCATATGGACGGCAGGTCAGACAATGGCGGCGAGTCCGAGGCGAGAGCAGCAATGATTCTCGCTGGGGTTGCCGCGCCTGAGCTTCAAGTTGAGATAACGCGACCGGGAAACGCTGGTTATTATCTAGCAGATTATGGCTGGCAGATGCCAGACGGCTCATGGACGCTGGCAGAGCTGCATGGGCTAGGCAAGTTTGAAGACGAGGCTCAAAATGATCCAGGGCGGGCGGCGGCAAAAACGTATCGAGCGGCCCTCATGCGCGACGCGAACCTTCGCGCCATGGGCCACAACGTCATTCATTTCAAACTCTCGGACACCTACGACGTAGAATCGTTCGGTGCCATGATGCGCGGTTACGGCATTCCGACAACAAAACCCTACGCCGAATCCCGATAGCGAAACCGTTCGCGGTCCACCTTCAATAAGTTGCGGTGAAATACGGACTGTTGAGGCCTTTAAAGGCATAAAGCAGTCCGTATTTCACCGCAACTCAGGTGGGGATGGGGTTAGTGGCGACCGTGATGGCGGAGCTTGTCGATGGTGGAGTCGGTGCTGTGACTGCGGGCTTCGGCGGCGCGGTCGCGAGCGTCGGCCGTGGTTTGGCGCTTTCGGCGGTAATCGATCATGCCTTGGATGATGGGCTTGCCAAAGCTCACGACATCATCGTTGTAGATGGCGGTTCGGGCTGCTAGGAGGCAGTCGGTAAAGTCCATATGGGTCTTGCCAAAGAGTTTGATGGCAAGGGCGACAACGGTGGGCTCGTCGACCATGACATCATCGAGCAGCCTTTTCATGGCTGCAGCAATCTCAACGCGGGGAACCTTATAGACGTCGCGCAGCGTGACCACGACGCGCGTGATGATTTCGGGGTAGACACGAGCGGTGCGCGTGGCGATGACCTTGGCGGCGCGCGGCGACAGAACTTCGTCGTCGTCAAGCAGGTAGCGCAGGATGACGGTCTCGTCGATGATGGTGCTACTCATGGATATCTACTTCCTCGGGACCCAAAACCGACTCGTCGCTTTCTGTGGCTAGGTATTCAATCCAGGCATTGCGCTCCTCGGAGCGGCGATTGGGGTCCCCATATGCTTTGAGCAGTCCATAGGCGGCCGTGCCGTCCTTGGAGCGCACGGCGACCGGCTGAAAGGGGAGCTTGCGCATCAAAATACTCTGCGCGACAAATAGACGGACAGCCTCGGCGAGCGATGTGCCCATGGCGTCGTAGAGACGCTCGGCATGCTGCTTGTCTTCCTCGCGAATGCGCACCTGCAGGATGGCTCGTTTTTGAGTCGATGACATCACTGGCCTCCCTTAATGAGCGTGCAATTTGAATAGTCAAATACAACATCGGCTAATAATAGCCAATCTTACAACCACTACTTTATTGCACTAGAGTAAATGAGTGTAAACGATATTACAAACGTACAACATCCTTCAGAAACGAGCGTGAAATCTCCCTTGGATGTACGCATGTAATACACTCACCTTTATAGCGTCTAGAGAATAATTCCAACCTGCCAAAACCCCTGCAATACACCCGTATTGCAGGGCCTATGCTCAAGTTTGCCCCCTGCAACTGCGTATATTTAACCTGTATATCGTTGGAGGAATTCTATCGAAGTGCCTGTTTCGCCGCATGCATTCGATACGCCGATGCCAGGCCACGGGCGGCTTGGGGCAACGTCGACAGGGTCTCTCCGGCATGGGATTCAGGAGGGAGTGAACAACATGGGCAATAAACGAGTCGTAGCCGATTCCTCGCGCTGCATTGGGTGTCAAACCTGCATGGCGGCGTGTATCGAGGCACACGACATCCCCGGCAACATCGCCGCGCCGCGCCTGCGCGTGACGCGCACCTACGAGATTTCCGCGCCGGTGGCATGTCACCACTGCGAGGACGCTCCGTGCGCCAAGGCCTGTCCCACGGGCGCCTTGTTCTTTGATCCAAAGAACCATCGCATCGGCGTCAACGAAGACAACTGCATCGGTTGCAAGAGCTGCGTCATGGCATGCCCCTTTGGTGCCGTGAGCGTAGCGACCACGCAGGTCCCCGTCTTGATGGGCGATATTTGCGTGGGTTCGCAGACCAAGAGCTTTGTGCTTAAGTGCGACCTGTGCGTCGACCGTCCCGGCGGTCCGGCGTGTGCCGAGGCATGCCCGACCAAGGGCCTCACCTTGGTGGACGACGAACGTCTGGCGGAACTCACCGCCGAGCGTGCCCGCGCCACGATCGAAAACGAGGCGTAAGCGTTAAGGCGACAAACCCAACGATTGCCAAATACGTACCGAATAATCGGTAGCAGAGAAAGGAAGGAGGGTGTCATGGAGAAACATAAAGTGATCTGCCCGTATTGCGGCGCCGGTTGCCAGTTTAACCTCCTGGTCCAAAACGGCCAGGTCGTGGGTACCGAACCGCTCAACGGCATCACCAATCAGGGCGAGCTGTGCCTTAAAGGCATGAGCGGCTACGACTTCATCAACGACACCAAGATCTTGACTCCTCGCGTGCTGCACCCGATGATCCGCCGCACCAAGGGCGCGGATCTTGAGCGCGTAAGCTGGGACGAGGCACTGGATTTCACCGCATCTAAGATGCAGGCCATAATTGACGAATATGGTCCTAACGCTGTCATGACCACCGGCTCTTCGCGAGGCGGCGGCAATGAGGCGAACTACGTCATGCAGAAGTTTACGCGTGCGTGCATCGGCACCCACAGCGTAGACAACTGCGCCCGTACTTGACACGGCCCTACTGTCCTCGGTCTGATGGACACGGTTGGTTCAGGTTGCATGTCATGCTCCATCCCCGGTATGGAGGATGCGGGCTGCATTTTCCTCTTCGGCTATAACCCTGCCGATTCGCACCCCATCGTCGCAAGGCGTATCGTGCGAGCCAAAGAAAAGGGTTGCAAGATCATTGTCGCCGACCCGCGCCATATCGAAACCGCGCGTATCGCCGATCTCTACCTTCCGATCAAGAACGGTTGCAATGTCGCGTTCCTCAATGCCTTTGCCAACTGCTTGGTCAACGATGGCCTCTACGACAAGGAATTCGTCGCCGAGCACACGAACGGCTTTGACGAGTGGTGGGAGACCATCAAGAACTACACTCCCGAATCCGTACAGGACATCACGGGCGTCGAGCCCGCGTTGATCCACCAAGCTGCCGAGATGTACGCCACGGCGAAGCCCTCTGCCATCATTGGCTGGGGTATGGGCGTATGCCAGCAGAAGCAGAACCTGAAGACGGTGCACACCATCGCCTCCATCGCCTGCGTTGCCGGCCAGATCGGCAAACCCAATTCCGGCCTCGCGCCCGTGCGTGGCCAGAATAACGTCCAGGGCTCCTGCGATATGGGCATGCTGCCCAACCTGTACCCTGGCTACCAGAAGGTCACCGACCCGGCAGTGCGCGCCAAGTTTGCCAAGGCTTGGGGCGTGCCCGAGGAAAAGCTCCCGCTCGAGGAGGGCTACAAGCTCACCGACCTGGGCCACCTGGTCGACGAGGGCAAGGTGCACTGCTTCTACAACTACGGCGAGGACCCGGTGCAGACCGAGCCCGATTCGGCCGGGACAGGTCCGCGAAG